>CAZEBI010000068.1:0-13184 GCA_964510355.1 uncultured Nitrospina sp.
TTGAATTGCTTGAACTGGAAGTGGCCTACCTGAAAGACCTGCTGACCAATAATCTTGGCAACGCCAGGGACTATCTCGAAAAGCTGATTCCCGGTTTTCAAAAGGCCGCAGATTTGTTTCGCATGGGCAACGAACAAGAGGCCAACAAATATTATCTGCAAATTCTCGATGGAATTGATTGGTTCTCCCAGGTTGTCCAGACAATAATCAAATCCCGGAGCAAGGAGCTCGAAAAGCAGAACTTTGAAGACCGGCAGGCAAAGTTGACCGGCTTTATGTCGCAAATGCTGGAGGCCAACCAGAACCAGGACTGGGTTTTGTTGGCGGATTTACTGGAATATGAAATGATTCCTTTTTATGGGGATTGGCAAGAGGCACTTTCCCAAATCAAGGAGTGAGGGAGGGCCGTGGGCCGAACTTCACATGAATTTGTACCGCTATACTTTTCAATACTTTTCTGGTTGACAGGCCCAGGTCTGGATTTTTTTCAAAAAAAACCTAAATTAAAACTAAAGTTTCAGCAACTTTTGCCGATAAAAAAGTGTATACCTCTATCCCGAGTCAGGGATAAAGGCAATCATTTTTTTGGGGTTGTTCCAGGAAAAGGACACTCTTGGGTCTTATCTCTTATCGAAAATAAAAGCTGAAACTTTAGTGAATAGTTGATTTTTTTGGAGATAGAGGCAAGGCGGGCCGACAACGACCCCCAGGGATTGGGGTGAATTGTTTGAAGGGCATTTTCTGGAAATTGCTTTTGGCCCCACGGCTAGTGGTTGCCCGAGGCTAAATGATCGGCAAACAGAGGTATCCTTAAAAATCTTTGAAAGGGGGAAATCATGGCTGAGGATGTTAATTTTCCTTTGGATCAGGGACGCAATGCCAGCGCGTTTCAGGCTTTGCGGGAAAATGCACAGGAAAGCGGCAGATCCCGGCGAATCGAAGACGAGGGAGAAGATTTAAATAATTCCGACCGGGTGCGCGAGCAACGGCCTGCTAATGAATTAGCAAATTTGGAGTCCCGCACGGAAATTTCCTCGCGCGCGCGCCAGCGAGCCAGAAAGGAAACCGCCGAAGATCAAACAGATGTAGCGGAGGCGGAACGCCGGGAGCTTCAGGCTAACCGTCAGGAAACGTCAACAGATGCCCGTACTGAATCGAGAAATCCGGCAAGCCAGGGAGCCGCGGGAAGCAACGAACTTGCCCGGGTTTCAGAAGGATCTGCGGCAGACCCAAACCCTATAGAAGAACGGGCCAGATCGGGTAATGACGCGGCAGACCCGGACCGGATTGAAGAATTTGAGCGTGGCGACCAGACTGACAGCGTTCAGGAAGTGGTAACACGCGCTGGTGAAAGAGCGACTTCCGTGGAGCCGGAAAACCCGGCAACGCCATTGCGCGGTGAACCCAGCATCCGTGACCTGGGACAAGAACAGGGTTCTCAGAGCCAGGAAGGTCTTGAAGAAAGTTTTAATGCCGACCCTCCATCTCCTACTGAAAGGTCTGAAGCCAATTTGGAGCAAACCCCACCTACTGATGCCAGGGTGCAACAACGTATTCAGGAAGAGAGGGTGGCTGAGGAAGAAACACGGGTCAGAAATGAACCGGCGTTGGAGACTCCCTCACAAAATATTGATCAGGTTGAACCGCCGAAAGAACCGTTGCAGGAGGCTGTGGATAATAATCCGCTACGTGGCCCCAGGCCTTCTGAGTTACGGGATGATGACGCTACGGCGGTGGAAACCGAGCGTGGACAGAATGTCAGTAATTTGATTTAAGAGCATCTCTGGAAATTATTTTGGCCCGGAGTGACCCTTATGGATTTTGGGCACGAATAGCAGGCCAAAAGGTCGCGAGTTGCCACAAAGAAAACTATCGAATAAATAGAAGTACTCTGAAAAAACGAACCGCCCCGTTAGCGACATGCTGATTGGGCCTTAATAGGAACTCATCAAGAGGAAACAAGCTGTAACCGGGATAACCCCATCGCATTGAAGAGGATCTCGAAAAGTATTGGCATGGTTTGCGGCCTGGTCCAATATTTCTCGAAGGTTCGGTTTTCAACCTGAAGCCCTTTTGGGGCACCTGTCACCCCGACCCGTTTTTTTGCCTTACGGCGAAAATCCGTGTTCGAGGTGTCAGTCAGCACGCGGCACCAACGAGGCGGGCGCTTTATTTTTTTTTCCGGTGTAATGGCACGATTCCGTTCTTGATGTGTTTATCGACATTTTCGACTAAACACTTTAATGGCGGAAGCGGTTTTTCTTCTTCGCCAGACCGGAAAAACCCGTGCAGATCCTCAATAACGTCCCTTCCACGTTTTTTCCCCTCAATTCGACCCGTTCAACCAGCAATGACCCAAGTGTCCGCATTGCCCGCGATACAATAAACCAAGCCGGCAGTTCCCGAGAATCCAAGCGAGACATCCTTTTTAAGGCGAGCAATAAAAGACAGGTACCGGCTCTCAATGCCAGCGGGCCTTTGGCCGCTTTCAGGGTGAACGATGCCATTGCGCTGCTTTCAATCCAGTCTGCCACCCGAAAAATCCCTATTATCGCGGACCTGGAGAAAAAAGAACGATTTTCCCTGCTCAAACTGCGCCAGTTGGATGACCTTTCCATTTCCTTAAAAAGCCTGGGACAAACCGTCTCCGGCTTGCTTGCCGAAGGTGTGCTGAACCCCAAAAAAGCCACTTCGACCCGGTCTGAGCGGGTGCAGGCGGTTGCCCGAAAGAACGCTCCCCTGAACACGTTTCGGGTTACCCCGGTGCGTTTGGCGAAATCAGCCATTCTGGTTTCTGATGAACAATCGACCCCCCTGGGTACTCTGGGCCTGACAGGTAGTTTTTTCATCAACGGGGTGAAAACCACCGTCACATCCTCAGATACGCTGATCGACCTGAAAAACAAAATCAATTTCGGAGAAGACCATAATCGTAATGGGGTTCTCGACAAAACCGAAGATATTAACAATAACGGGACGCTGGATATCATTCAGCGCGGACATTCCGAGTTTGTTCCATCTTTGTTCATTACGGAAGACTTGGATGGCGATGGCGAAATCGACCCAGATGAAGACATCAACGATAATGGCACTCTGGATGGGGGAACCGCAGAGTCCAAGGTTCTGGCATTGATTCAGGACAACCGGTTGGTGTTGGTTGGGCAGGCAGGGGGGCGCGACCGCATTGATTTGCTCGATAACGACAACGTTCTTTTGGGTCTCGGGTTTTTTGAGTTAAATATCAAAGGGTTTCCTGTGCAGAAGGAAGTGCAGTTCGATGCTAAAAACCTCGGGGTCAACCTGATCGAGCAACCGCAAACCGCAAAAATTGAAATTGACGGGAAACCGGTGTTCAGCGATACCAACGTCTTTTCGGAGGTGGTCGAAGATACCGATCTGGTGATCAAAAAAGCCTCGGAAAAAGTCGCGCAAATTACTGTCTCGATAGAAGCCTCCGTAATTTTGGAGCAGATCAAAACCCTGTTTGAGCAATTCAATAACGCCATTTTCGAAATCAATAACCTGCTGGGTATCTCCCGAACCTTTGCACAAGACGGCGACATTCAGGACATCCGCAACGACCTCACCCTCAAACCCCAGGAAAGGGTGCGCAAACTGGCTAAACGTGATGAAGATATAGACACGTTGAGAGGGCGGCCGGGAAACCCCTTTGCGACCGGCATCAAGGTGGTCAATACAGAAAAAGACAATCCCCAGGAAGTCGCGGTCACGTTTGCGATCGAGGCTATCAAATCCGGTATGACCCGGGTTTTTCAAAGCGAAAACAAAAACCTTCTGTTGCGCCGACTGGGTTCCATAGGCATCCGCACCCTGGAGGACAACACCTTTGCGCTGGATGAAGAAGAATTTCGGCGCGGACTCGATTTTAATACGACGGAAATTTTTGACCTGTTCACCAATCCTGAAACGGGAATTCTGCCCACTCTGGAGGAAAGGCTGAAAATCATTTTGCGGGATGACCTGGGTGAACTGGCGATTGAGGAAACAGAAATTATCGTGCAGTCGAGTTCACCTAGAACCTTGGCGCAAAATTTCCGCAAGTTTACAGAAAACGCCAATTTAGAAAACACAATACAAACCCTGATCGCGGTGGCATGAATTTAATTATGGATAAACAACAAGCAGAAATTATCAAGCTTCTCAAACGCAAGCAGGAAACCTGCGTTCTGCTCTTGCAGAAAATGCAAGAGCAGATGAAGGCTGTGAACAACCAGGATGATTCCCGGTTGGCAGTGGTCATCGAGGACAAAGAAAGGTTGATCGTCGGACTCAATGAAACAGACCAAAAGATTGCGGGTCTTGCCGCTGATCTGGATGTGACCAGCCGGGAATCGCTAGTCCGTGAGAATGCAGAACTGGCACGGTGCATTGAAGCCGATCTGGAAAAAATCATTGCACAGGAAATCGTTTGCCAGGAAAAACTCAGCCTCACTCAAAACGAGGTGCTGGAAAAACTCAGAGGCGTGAAAAATGGGCAAACACTTTTAAGAGGCTATGGCGTGCCACCAAGAATTAAACCCCGTATTTCAAGAAAAATTTAACCCTAGAAGGAGAGGATTATGAGCATTTCAATAATTCCCATCGACAGGATTTTTAAGACCTACCTGGGGCAGGCTCGCATCGCGGAGTTGAACAACAAAAATCCGGTCAAACGGGTTCAGGGTCAACGCGACCGGGTCAGCATTTCGAAGGCTGCCAGAGAGGCGTTGGCTTCCCATGCCCAAGGGCAGTCGCCACAAGTAGAGAGAAAAAATGTGGAAACCCAGTTTGTGCAGACCCAGTTCGTGCAAACCGAGGAAAATGCACCTCAGGAAGTCGCAGTATAAAAACCGACCTCTGCCTTCCCTGTCATCCTGAGCGCTAGCGAAGGATCTTGGGTTCAGGGCAAGCTCCACGCTTTCGGCGGTCCGACTCATGCCTGGTTTCCCGCCGGGGTATCCAAGTATTGGGTCCAGCGAGTTATGCTTGTCATTTGTCTTCATGCCCCGAATGGGGTATCACGCTGGGCGGTTACGCCGACCCTTTTTTAAAAGCTTCGAGTCTGGTACTATCCTTCCTTATAGTTTAAAAACATATTTTTTTTAGATTCCTATGATTTGTGTTCCTATTGTCGGACCCACCCTGTCCAAAGCCCAAGAGCAGATCGCGTCTGCCCCGGCAGTTGCCGATATTCTTGAATTGCGCCTGGATTTGATAGCTGCTCCCGATCTGAAAATTTTGCTCGCTGCGGCAAGTCTGCCGGTCATCGTCACCAACCGGTCCAAACGTGATGGGGGGCAATTTAAGGGGTCGGATGAAGAGCGTTTGAAGCCGCTTAAAGAGGCCTTGAAGGTCGGCGCTGATTATGTGGATATCGAAGTCTCCACGCCCCGGGAATATTTGCAACCCTTCCTGGAAGAAGGAGATTCTGCAAGAATCATTCTTTCTTATCACGATTTTTCGCATACGCCTGAAGATTTCAATGCGCTTTATGAAACCATGTGCGAAATGCCGGGAGATATCGTCAAAATTGTCACCTATGCCCGGGACCTGAGCGATAACTTGAAGATGTTTGAATTATTGCAACGAGCCAGGCAAGAAAAACAAAAGCTGATCGGGCTTTGCATGGGAGACCTGGGCGAAATCAGCCGTATCCTTTCCCCTGTGTTTGGCGGGTTTTTGACTTTCGGCAGTCTGGAGGCAGGACAAGAAAGCGCCCCAGGCCAGATTCCCGCAAAAACTCTCAAAGATATTTACAGGGTCAATGCCCTGCGCCCTGATTTTAAGGTCTATGGAGTCATTGGCAACCCGGTATCAAAAAGCCTGGGATATCTGGTTCACAACCGGGCGTTCCAGGAAAAGGGATCGCCGGATATTTATGTTTCTTTCCAGGTCGATAATGTAGAAAAATTTTTCAACAGCTTTAAAAGTTTTTTTAGCGGGCTGAGCGTCACCATGCCTGCCAAGGAACAGATCATGCCTTTGCTGGACCGAATCGATGAAACAGCCGGGAAAATCGGTGCCATCAATACGGTAGTGAAAGAAGGGGCTGATTGGGTGGGTTATAACACCGACTGCTCCGGTGCGATTTCAGCTCTTGAAGCCTGCACATCGCTGAAGGATAAAAATGTCCTGATCCTCGGTTCCGGGGGAACCGCAAAGGCCATCGGTTACGGTGTGAAAGAAAAAGGCGGTCGCTTGACGGTCACCTATAACCGTAACAAAGAACGCGGTGAAAGCCTGGCGCGGGAACTCGACTGCGAGCTGGTCCAGTCGCGTGATGCAGGAACCTGTGTCATCGACGTATTGATCAATTGTTCGCCTGTGGGCATGAACCCCAATGTGACTGAAAGCCCATTTTTAGCCAGAGATTTCAAAGCTGGTATGGTGGTGTTCGACTCGGTGTACAACCCGCTGGAGACAAAACTTTTACGCGAAGCCAAAGCCGCCGGATGCACGGTCATCGCGGGTAGCGAATTGTTCGTCAATCAGGCGGCCCGGCAGTTTGAACTCTGGACCGGTCAACCCGCCCCCATCGACATCATGCGACAAGTGTTGTTAGAACGTCTTAAGGGAATTAGTTGACTAATATTTTTTCGGAAATTAACTTATGGAGTTTCTGGAAATCGGAAGGTTGTTCTTTTAAATCTAAACGCACTAAACTTTTAAGAACCTCTTGAACTTTTCTTGGTCCTTGAAGGTTTTTGCCTTTCAAGTCTTTTACGGTAAAGCACTTGTTTATGACTGTGGGTAGTGCCCTACTTCCCTGAATCAGTTCAAGCCATTGTCCTGGGCCGATTTCAAGCTTATCCTTTCCTCCTGTCATCTTTTTAAATATTTTTTCAAATAAAGCTTCAATTTTGTTGTGTTCTAAATTTTTTGCAACTTTCTCTTTTTGAGCCCGGAACTCCTCCCGTTTTAACAGTTTTTTCAATGCTGTTTCCCTTGAATTAAAGCCGGTAATTGTATCAAAAGCCTTGACCCAATTCTCCTTTAGGCTCTCTCTCGCCTGAGTGATAACCTGATTTGCAATATCAAAGAAAATATAACTCTGGCAGGTCTTAACAAGACAGGAATCCAGTTGATTTCTGCTAACCGATAAATACTTTGATTTGGCTAGATAGTCAGGGTTTAAAAAATAGTTTTCGATCTCCCGATGCTTCCAAATGAGTAAATTATTATTGTTGGGATCAGGAAAACTTCTCCAGTATTGATTTATAACACTATCGGTGTTGTGATCTCTGTCTATCAGGAAATAGTAAAATGGATGTTCTCTATATAATGCTTCTGCTACGCTTCTCACGTGGTAGGAAGGGCCCATAGGGGAGATGGTTATTAAGTTTCCCAGCAAGGTGTTTAATACGGTGGAGTCGTGAGAATCGCTTCCAGAGCCTTCTACAAAAAGAACATGTTTTGCGGCTTGTTTGATCTCCTCAGGCCGGGCACCTTTGATTACTTTCATTGTGCTGAGACGGCTTTCTTGGGTTTTTTCCGTTTTGATGGGTTACCGGGTTCCAGCAAAACCCGCTTTTCAGGTGGGGCAGATTCAAAAACTTTTTCCGAGTGGGTCGCCATAATATATTGATTATCTGGGGCCATTTCATATAAATGCTGGATAAAACGGGAATGCCATTCGTGATTGAGGTGCAGTTCTGGTTCGTCAATGAGAACAATGCTGTGAATTTCCCGAGTATATTTCCAGATTAAATAGAGGGTCGAAATAATTTCTTTTTGTCCTGAACTCAAGCCGTCAAAAGCAAAAGAGCCTTTTCCATCCAGATTGGCGATGCGAAAATCAAGGGTGTTGTCTTTGGAAAATCTCAGCTTGTCAATGGCTCCTCCGGCAAACTCTTTCAGCAGGAAGTTTAATTTTCCCATGGAGCTTGGGGCTTCACCAGCATCCATATTTTCAAATAAACTGGCCTGCCCCATCATAGACCTGAGAATGTCCAGTTTAAAGGAACTGATGGGTTTTTCCCTCCATGAAACTGACCTTGGTCTTCTCCTAAAAAGTTCTTCTTCTACCATCATTCCTAGCTCTGGATTTCCCTCAGCCACTTTTCTAGAGCTATGGCAATATAATAATGGGGGTGTCAACATTGGATCAGAACTCATTCCAAGAAACGGTTCCCAAATACGGCCCAACATTGCACGACGCATCTCCAGCGGTAATAATTCTTTCTGGCTAAACGAGAAATCTCCCCGGAATTTTTGTAGCGGTTTTATGTTTCCAGAAATTCCTATTTTCCCTGAACGACCGATCTCAATTTTCCCTATCACCGTCTTTTTGGAAATTACGAACTCACCCTCTATAGTTGCTTTATCTTTCCCCGCTTTTACTAGGAGATCGAAAATATTAGTGTCTTCAGAATACCTGTGAATCAGGTGGAAAGGCTCTTTCCCCCAAATTGCGCCCAATAATAATAAGGCGCAGGACTCTAAAACAGACGTTTTACCGATTCCGTTTTTGCTACCCATAACAAAAACATCAGGTTCGTTGGGCATTATTGGCGCAGGGAATTCAAGCTCAAGCGAATCAATAGCTTTGAAGTTTTCGATTTTTATTCTTCTAAGCTTTATGGAAGGTCTTTTTTTGCTTGCCACGAAATTTTATCCTCATTATTTGAAGCCTAATCTTACCACATAACCTCTTGAAAATAGTTAATCGCAAAACACTAACCGTTTGGTCTGTAGCGGGGGATATTTGGGTCCACCACTTGTGACCAGGCATCGATGCCGCCGATCAGGTTGTGGACGGTTTTGAACCCGCATTCGATCAATTCCATAGCCGCCCTTTGCGAGCGTTCTCCGTAGTGGCAGATCACCACGATTTCTTCTTCAAAAATAAATTCCTGTTGCCGGTCAACGACTTCAGCCAACGGGAAATTTTCTGATCCGTCAATAGCGGCCAGGGAATATTCCCAGGGCTCCCGAACATCGAGCAGGAAGATATCTTCCCCGTTATCCAGTTTTTTTTTCAGCGCAAGAGGTTGCAGTGGGTTGACAGTGTTCATTGCTGTCATGGGTAAAAGCCGATCAATGGCCAATAGACCAGTAGCAAGAGAAGATAACAAGCCAGGCCCAGCAGGCTGAGGATGGAACCTGTCCAGACCATCTCTTTTAAGGTCAGGAATTTCGACGAATAAGCCAACGCCGCGGCCGGGGTGGCGATGGGCAGGATGAAGGCGAAATTGCTGGGCAGTATCACGGATAGGGTTGCCAGTGTGGGATGAACGCCGTAAGTCGCACTCATGCTGATAGCGGTAGGCAGAAGGATGGCGATGACAGCTGAATTGCTCATGCAGGTTGTGAACAAGGTTGACAACAAAGCGATGACCAGCAGGAAACCGGTGCCCGATTCAACCACGCCCAAAAACAGTTTTTGGGCCAACCATAATGCCGCGCCCGATTCTGACATGACTTCTCCCAGGCAGATGGCTCCGCCATACATCAGTACGATGGCCCAGTTGATGTGGGCTTCCACCATTTTCCAGGTGATCAGGTTGAGCACGAACAGTAGAACTATTGCAATGATGGCGATGTTGGCAATGCCGAGTTGATCGCCATAGCCGAACCAGCAAAAAAGCGTGGCTCCCATGACCAGGGCAATGCCCTTCTCCTGAAAAGTCAATTGCCCCATGATAAGAGATTTTTGTTGCAAGGCTTTGCGTGCCAGGTCGATATTATCTATATCCGGCGGAAACATGATTTTCAAGGCGATCCATCCGCCTGCGAACATGAGCAGTACCAGCGGAAAACTCAACTGGGTGTATTGAAGAATGCCGATAGTTTCTTGCCCGGCGGTGGCTTTTTCCAGCATCTCTACGCCCAGAGGCACTCTGCCGCCACCGAGTACGGTCATGGAGCCTCCGATGATGCACCCCCAGGCCATGGCAAAATATAAGGATTTGCCAAAGACAGAATTGTCCCGTTTCAAATTCAGGGACTGCACGATTTCATGGATGACGGGAAACAAAATGACAGCCACCGCATGTTCAGACATGAAACACGAACTGATGCCAGCAAAACAATAGATGGAAGTGACCAGTTGCCCTGGCGTATTGCTCCAGTGTTTCATGGCCCAGATGGAAATGCGGGTGCTGAGCCCACAGGCGATCATAGCCGCCGATAGGATGAAAACCCCGAGTATAAAAAAAACGGCTTTGTTACCAAAATAACTATAAGCCTGAGTGGCTTCCATGATTCCCAGGAGCGGAACTGCCGCGATGGCCAGCAGGCTGGTGATCGACAAGGGGATAAGATTGGTGGACCAAAGGCAGACACAAAGAACAAAGAGGCAGAGAACTTTATAGCCTTCTGGCGACAGGTCGCTTGGGCCTTGTTGCCCCAACAACAACGCAAAAAGTCCGAAAAACAGGCCCAGGATGATATACCGGCGCAGACGGTCAAAAAGCACGATCCATATTGGACGTCTATCGATAAAGATCTGCGGGTTCTTAAACTTGGAATCGGTCATAGATTAAAACATTTTTATCTTCACTAGCCCGCATATTGCACGAGAGTTTCTAAATCACCCCAGCCCCTCTTTGTAAAAGAGGGGTCCATTAAAGCTCCCCCTTCTACGAAGGGGGTCGGGAGGCCGCCTCCGCCTGTGATGATAACCCGCTGATAGTTAAAGAGCTATAACAAATTTGTTTTATCTGTGGCTTGGGGGGGGGTTATTTAACCAACAGAGGGTTTTGCAGATGGGTGGGCTTTTCTGCTACGGATGAAGGTTCGGCACCAGCTGGGACTTGGTCGATCGTCCACAAGTCGCAGGTGCCGCAAGTGTCGCGGTAGTTTTCGCGGAAATGATCGAATTTTTTATTCTTCCAGATATTTCCGAGACTGTCATTGAGCAGATTGCCCATTTTTGCGTTGGGCAGAAGGCAGCAAGGGGTCACATTGCCTTCGCGGGTGATGTAGGCGTAATTAAAGGTTTTCAGACAATACTGCCCTGAGCGATGCAGTTTCTTTTTCAGCAGGCGGTAAACCAGACGGGTCCATCCGCTGGATACCGAATATTGCAACCAGTCGAGTTGGATGCCGCAAGACCGGGCGATTTCATCGGCTTGCAGAAAGATGAGTTTTTCTTGTTGGGAGTCGGGACGATCCAGATTAGGGCGGAATTGTCGATCAAGCCGGCCCACGTTAACGATGTCGCATCCGATTCGGGCTCCGTAACGGATGACATCGTAGAGATCGTTTTCACAGCCTGTGTGCAGGGTGGCTTGCAGTCTGACCCCCAGGGTTCCGGGTTTTCTACCTTTCACCACGGCTTCGATATTTTCATAGACCTTGTTGCTGGTATGCCCTTCGGTGACGGTTTCGTTGCCGTTGACGCTGTCGATGGAGAAGGTGATCGTATCCACGCCGGAGTTTAAGATGTCTGCCACCATCGACGGTTTGGTAAACAGGCCGTTGGAGGTGATCGACACTTTATGACCACGTTCTTTGCAAAAGGCGATCATGTCGAAAACCTGTGGGTGAATGAAAGGCTCTCCCCATCCGGTCAGGGTGATGTCTTCGTGTTGGCCCAGTTTCTCCACGACTGCGGTGAAATGGGACCAACTCATATGTTCGAGTTCGATGCCGAGATCCTCCCTCTGGCACATGGGGCAATCCATATTGCAGCGGTTGGTGATCTCGATCTGGATCTGCCGGGGGCGTAGAGGAATCTTATAACGCAGTCGGTCGAGGGTTTCTTTGATGAGTCCGATCATTCTATTTTCTGGCCAGTGGGCGGTTTGAAAGCTTACTGATACCTTGTAAATGCAGTTTACGTGAAAAAATCGGTTAAATAAAACTTATATGGTTTGATGCTTTTAAATGGTATCTTACATAAATCTTGTCGGAAAATTTAAATTGAAACTGAAGCGATCAGCGGGTTTATTATCCGCTTTGAGAGGAACTTGATTGATGGGTATGACGATTACAGAAAAGATTTTAGCCGCACATGCGGGTAAACAAACCGTTGTGCCGGGTGACAATATCTGGGTGGATGCAGATATCCTGATGACCCATGATGTTTGCGGGCCGGGCACCTTCGCGATTTTTAAAAAGCAATTTGGCGAAAACGCCAAAGTATGGGATCGCGATAAAGTGGTGATCATTCCAGATCATTTTATTTTCACCAAAGATACCCATGCCAACAGGAATATAGACATCCTGCGCCAGTTTGTGAAGGAGCAATCCCTGCCGCATTATTTTGATGTCGGAACCGATAATTACAAAGGGGTTTGTCACCTCGCTTTGGCCCAGGAAGGGTTCAACCGGCCTGGCGATGTTTTGTTTGGTACGGATTCGCACACCAGCACATCGGGTGCTTTCGGCATGTTTTCCACCGGCATCGGCAATACGGATGCGGCATTTATTCTGGGTACCGGCAAACTATGGGTCCGGGTTCCTGAATCGATGTGCTTTGAGTTCACCGGCACATTTCCCGAGCACGTTATGGCGAAAGATGTGATCCTCAGCGTTATCGGCGATATCGGAGTGGATGGTGCGACCTACCGGGCGATGGAATGGCGGGGGGACGCGGTCATGAAACTGAACATGGAAGAGCGCATGACTCTTTGTAATATGGCGATTGAAGCGGGCGGGAAAAATGGCATCATCGAAGCCGATGAGGTGACCCTCGATTATGTGCGGCAGAGAACCGATGCACCTTACAAAATTTATCGTTCTGATGACGATGCAAAGTATTTTTTCAAGAAAACCTATAATGCCAGTGAGATGGAACCGGTTGTGGCAAAACCGCATTCTCCTGACAACAAGGCCAAGGTCAGCGACTGCACGAATGTGAAACTCGACCGCGCTTATATCGGCTCCTGCACTGGCGGTAAAACCACCGATTTTCTCGCGGCGGCCCGGATTCTGCGCGGCAAGAAGGTGAAGATCGATACCTTCATCGTTCCTGCAACCCGGGAAGTTGAGCAGGACCTGCATAAGGAAAAAATAGGCGGTGAAACGCTGATTGATATTTTCAAAAATGCCGGGGCCTACCTGGGTGAACCCTCTTGTGCGGCATGTCTTGGCGGACCCAAAGACACCTTCGGTCGAGCCAAGGACAATCTCAAAGTCCAGTCGCCGTACCGCCGGGTCTTGCCCATTGGTATCCTCCGGTTCCTCAAGACGCTCGACCGTCAGCAAGACCTTGTCACCCGGCCTCCTGGCTTGGATCG
>CAZEBI010000069.1:0-13116 GCA_964510355.1 uncultured Nitrospina sp.
GCCCTGTTTTTTCTAAAACCCTTTCCCTCTAGGCGTGGGGCCAGTGTGCAATAGCTTTATTTGGCGAGTAGCAAAAGGGTTATCTCGGCGCAATCAAGCCCTTGCCGAATGTTTAACCCCCTTAGAGCCCCCCTTGACAGGGGGGAATCGTCCTCCCCCTGACAAGGGGGATTTGAGGAGGTTGCTTTTTGCCTTGTTGCAAAGCAAAAATTTCACCACACCATGGCCGACGCACAATAATCGTCTCGGCTTAAATCATAGCCCGTTACTTTAAAGAAAGGATTTAAATTCATATGGGATTCACCTGTGGCCTCGTCGGCCTTCCCAATGCGGGAAAATCAACCTTGTTCGGCGCTTTGACACGCACCAAAGCCCTGGCGGGAAATTATGCCTTCACCACCATCGAACCCAATAGCGGCATCGTGCTGGTTCCCGATAAACGCCTGGACATCATCACCCGCTATGTTAAAACCAAAAAAATTGTTCCCACAACCATGGAGTTTGTCGACATCGCCGGGCTCATCAAGGGTGCCTCCAAGGGGGAAGGTTTAGGCAATAAGTTTCTCGGCCACATCCGTGAGGTCGATGCCATCGCCCACGTGGTCCGCTGTTTCGAGGATAGCAATGTTCCTCATGT
Source organism: uncultured Nitrospina sp. (assembly GCA_964510355.1). Classification (GTDB taxonomy): domain Bacteria; phylum Nitrospinota; class Nitrospinia; order Nitrospinales; family VA-1; genus LS-NOB. Next base: position 638 of record CAZEBI010000069.1, read on the forward strand.
CAGCGACATCATCGACCCGGCTGACGACATCGACACCATCAATACCGAATTGATAATCGCCGATATGGAAGCCCTCGATCGCAGGAAAACAAAGATCGAAAAACTGGCTAAATCCGGGGATAAAGAAGCACGCATGCAGGTGGAAGTGCTCGCCAAATTGTCCGAGGCCCTCGATCAAAACCGAGCCGCACGAACCGTTCAAGGTTTTAATGACGAGGAGAATCTGTTCGTAAAAAGCCTGACTCTGCTGAGTGCCAAACCCGTACTTTATATCTGCAATGTCATGGACCCCGGCGATCTGGAAAACGAACTCGTGCAACAGGTCAAAGCCATTGCCAAGCAAGACGGCTCATCGGTCGTGGCATTGGCAGGAAAACTCGAAGGCGAGATCATGGAAATGGAAGACCTTCAAGAACAACAGGCTTTTATGGAAGAATTGGGGCTGAAAGAAACCGGGCTCGACCGCATGATCTCTGCCGGATATGGACTGCTTGACCTCGCCACCTATTTCACAGCCGGAGAAAAAGAAACCCGCGCCTGGACGATACCCAAAAATGCACGGGCACCGCAAGCCGCAGGAGTGATCCACACCGATTTCGAAAAAGGTTTCATTCGCGCCGAAGTCTATAACCTGGAAGACCTGGTTGAACACAAGTCGGAAGCAGGGATTAAAGACGCCGGAAAAATGCGCATCGAAGGAAAAGATTATGTCGTTCAAGATGGCGACATCATGCATTTTCGGTTTAATGTTTGACCTGGTTTCAAGTGTTAAGATTTTTGGCTATAACATTAATTGGGTAGAAGGCTATGAAAAGTCATAAAGGTCGGTTGATCGACCATGTAGTTATTCGCGTGAAAGACCTCGAAGCGAGCAAGCGTTTTTATCGAGCAATTTTTGATGCCTTGGGAATTCCTTTTGGCACCGAAGGGGAAGGATGGTTTTGGAAGGATGAACTCTTCGTGATTCAAGAGGACCCACCTACGCAAGGTTTGCACCTGGCTTTTCAAGCCCCGGACCGGGAAACCGTTCACCGCTTTTACAATGCGGCTTTGGTGGCAGGAGGGACCAATAATGGAGAACCCGAGGAACAACCTTATCACCCTGGATATTTTGGGGCTTTTGTTTTCGATCCCGATAGGAATAATATCGAAGCCGTGTATCATGGCCCCTCTGAACGCTCCGCACAATCAGTCATTTTCACTTCTGATCACCAAATCTGACAAACGACATTATTCCTTCCACCCCGGCACCAGACAACGGGGAGTTTTTCCATCCAGAACATCGAGCACATTGTCGACCACCAAATCCGCCATGCGGTCACGGGTTTCATGGCTGGCACTGCCGATATGCGGGAGCAACATCAGGTTTTCCACCTCGGTCATGCCTTCGGTGAGTGCCGGTTCGTTTTCATAAACATCCAGCGCCGCGCCGGCTATTTCACCGGCTTTCAACGCTTCGACCAAGGCCATATCGTCCACCACTTTCCCGCGTGCGGTATGAATGAAATACGCTGTCGGCTTCATCATTAAAAACTGTTTTTTAGCGATCATATATTTCGTCTGCTCGCTCAAGGGAGCATGAACCGTGACAAAATCGGATTGTTTGAGCAATTCTTCCAGCGGCGTATAAACTGCGTTCAGCTCCCGTTCGGTTTCTGTCGACAATCGGTTGCGATTGCAATAAAGCAGCCGCATATTAAAACCCGCTGCCCTGCGCGCAACCGCCTGACCGATTTCACCGCAACCGATAATACCCAGAGTTTTTCCATAAACATCGCCCCCGAGAAATAGTTTCGCCTGCCAGCCTTTGAAACGGTTTTCCCGCGTGAAGCGGTCACTGGGAATGATGCATCGCGCGGCCCCTAAAATCATGGCCCAAGTCAAATCTGCGGTGGTTTCATGCAGAACTCCTGGGGTATTGGTCACCCAGATACCCTGGTTTGCGGCCTGGACCACATCAATATTATTGAACCCGGCACCGAAATTGGCGATGAGACGCAAATTTTCCCCACAATCAATAATGTCCCGGTCCATTTTATCCGTTAAGTAAGAGATAATCACCGTGCTTTCGGCGGCATATTTTTTAAGCTCCTGGGCAGTAGGCGGGTTTTGTGTCTGGTTGGTGCGTAAGTCGCAATGCGAGCCCAGTTTTTCCAACGCGGCTTCGGGAAACATATTGGTAACGGTGACGATGGGTTTCACTCTGATCCGTCCTTTCAATTTTTCTGTGTTAAAATGAAATTCTGATTTTAAGGGAAAATTTTGATCAATCCCATGAAAATTTTATTCCTCGTCCCACCCGAAACCATTTCGCTCGAATCTTCCGTGCCCAAGGCGCTCGAAGGCGGTAAAGGTTATTATCCGAAACTCGGGCTTCTCTACGTTGCCGCTTATTACGAGCGCGAAACCCAAAACACCGCAACCTTCATCGACTGCCCACCGGAGAACGTATCGCAAGAAGCTTTACTTGAGCGCGTCCGCGAAATCAAGCCGGACCTGATCGCCATGAGCATCATGACTTTCAACCTGCTCGATGCCCTGCATACAGCGAAGGTTTTAAAGCGAGAGCATCCAAATTTAAAAATTTGCCTCGGCGGACCGCATGTCAATTTATATCCGAAAGAAACTCTCAACCTGCCGAACATCGACTATGTCGTCTTCGGGGAAGGCGAAAAAATATTCACCCGCCTGATCCAGGCCTTGGAAAAAGAAACAGAACCTTTACCCGGCATCAACGGCCTGGGCTGGAAAGAAAACGGCATTTTAAATATCAACCCGAAAGAAACCGAGTTGATCGACCTCGATGAACTGCCTTTTCCCGCCCGCCATCTGGTCGATGTTTCCAGTTACCAGCATATTATCGGCGAAGGCCGACAGTTCTTCACCATTCAGGCAACCAGAGGGTGCCCGGCAGCTTGCTCGTTTTGCGATATTCGCAAAACCAAGTTCCGCATCCGCAGCCCCGAAAGTGTTGTCGATGAAATCGAGGAACTGGTCGAGATGGGAGTGGACGATCTATTTTTTGTCGATGACACCATCACCATCGACAAAAAAAACGTGCTGGCAATTTGCAACCTGATCGTTGAGCGAAAAATTAAAATACATTTCAAAATTTCCGCCCGCGTGGATACCATCAACGAAGAAGTCGTTGCGGCATTGAAACGAGCCGGGTGTTACCGCATCCATTTTGGCATCGAGTCCGCCAGCCCAAAACATTTGAAATACCTGCAAAAGGGCCAGACACCGGAAAAAGTGGAACGCGCCTGCAAAATGACCCGCAAGGCGGGCATCGGGTTCTTCGCCTATATGATGATCGGCATCCCGCATGAGACCAAAGCAGAAATGTTCGCCACCGTTGATTTCGCCAAAAAGCTAAAACCCGATTACGCACAGTTTTCCATCTGCACCCCTTACCCGAAGGTCGAACTCTATTATCAAATGTTGAGTGACGGCATCGTGCCGGAAGATTATTGGCAGGAGTTTGCCGAAAACCCCACGGCTGATTTTAAAATCAAGTTCTGGAACAAAGATTTTACAGAAGAAGAATTGCGCCAGATCCAGGATGAATGCCATGCCCGGTTTTACAGCAGCCCCACCTATATTATGAAACAGATCACCCAGTTGCGCTCCTGGTCGGACTTCACCGCCAAAGCCCGCATGGGAACCAAAATTCTCACCAGCCGATTAGGCCTATAAACTCGATTTAAGCTTCCTTTTAGACTCCTTGGGTTTCTTTCCTCGACTACTATTGAGTGGCTTTTAATTTTTTCTCCGCCAAGGGATGGCTTTACCCTGGCCAGAATAGCCCTCGAAACTGAGCGAGACCTAAGACAGGCCAGCCATTCATAAAATTTCTATTGAAAAATATAAATTACTTGAAAAAATTAAAAATATTTTCACTAAAAGTATTTTTACCGAACTCCGAAGTCAACCCCTTGTTATTGTTCAACATCAAGCTTTGGACAGGGGGATATCCACCTGAAAAACGGGGATTGCTCGATTGAACTCCCAGCGCCAAAAAATACATATGCTTACACAAAAACCGGAAGATTTCATGCAAAACTCACCAAAAATTATCCCTTGCTTTTCCTAACTATTTATGAGTAATTTGGTTTATCCATCAAGTGTGGATCACAGTTGCAATTGTTTTTACAAAAAATTACTAGTACCAAATTTTTATTACTCGAATTAAGTAAGATCAAATTTCAGCGCCTGAAGTCTGGCGCGCAAAACAGGGGTGTAATCCGCTATAAGTAGGAAAGGATGCTTTGAATGTCCAGCACAGGGATCTTAAGCAAGAAAGTAATGGGAAGCATTGTTCTTGTCCTATTTTTTCTACCCGCCTGTGGCAGTTTTGACCAATTTTCATTGTACAAACCCTCAGTCTTGGAAAGAGCCCGAGATAGGGCCGAACGAGGAGAAGTAGTAGTTATCCAGTATGAAGGTGATTTTGTAAAAATTATTGATGGCGCAAATTCGATCGCAGAGCTTGAAAGCAGTGCAACGGCTGTTGCCACGGTCAAAGTCTCGGAGGCAGGGAAAAACATACTCCTCATCAAAGCGGCAGGTCCAGGACATGCCACCATTTCCTTTGCGACTGAAGAAGGCGGCGGGGGTTATTTCAAGGTAATTGTATGCCCCCCAGCGACAGAAAAATCGAAAACCCCCGCTGGCGAATTGGCTGAAAAAATCCGGTCATTTTCCAGCAAAATTTATGATCATACCAACGATTACCCTGAAGATCATGAAGTGATTTTGAGTATCGCACCAAAAATCGAGAGATTTTCAAATACGATTCGGTTTTTGACCTCTAAACACTCAGTGGACTCCCTCCGTAAAGACAGTTATTCCCAGAGCAAAAAGAGTTTTCTTGAGGAAGCTAACGATTATTTGATCAGTCTTTATGGTCTAAGAAAAAAATATAGCGAAAACAAAAACCCTGCAAAAATACAAGCTCTTAAGACTTTCACAAACCAGATTTCTACGCACATTGTTGACATCCAGGAGCTTCTGGACGCCACCCATCAATCATCATTCCACTCCGAAACAGAGGCGAACCAGGTTTGCGGCAACCCAGTCAGGGCAGTTGATGCGCCTTCCGAAATTAAAAAATCAACAAAAACTCCAAAGACAGCTCTTTCTGAGAGTACTAAAAATGAATAACATACCGACCCTACAGAAACTTGTTTCCCTCCAGCTTATATTGCTGCTGCTATTCTTGACTGCCCCCGGGTGTATCAGCAAAGAAAAGATAAAGCTTGGACAGGATATTTCTTACAGGATCTCTGATAGGGATATTCTTGAGTTCAGCAATAACGTACGTCATATGTTACGAGCAAAACGGGAATGGGATACGATAGCAGCATACGTAACAGGAGGCTTTGCCATGGCAGCCGCGGCTACTGCGGCAACACTGGGTGTTTCTTCAGGGAATATTACCGCGATCTCTTCGCTTTCGGCTTCCAGCTTATTTGCCAACGACATGTTTGGGCTATTAAAATTCAGGGAAAAGGCCGCCGCCTATCAGGATGGCTTGAGTCTGGTCGAACAAGCGGAGTCCCGCTTTCTCCGTACCAGCGCCAAGAATCATGCCCAAAATAATTCTAGCAAGAAAAACAAGGTCCTTAAAAACCCACATCGATACATCGGCGATGTTAATGATGCCATAGCCTCGGAAAGCCAGTCAGGCAGTATTTCTTCCTCGGAACTAACCATCGCAGGTGCCAGCCTGTACACTGAGGTGATCGCCTCTATCCAATTGGTGGAAAAAGCCCTCATTGCTAATATTCCGACTTTGGCTGAGGTCGAACGTGCAACCGGAAAATACTCACTCTTCCAAGTCACCCCGAGCAACATTACTTTGGACTCAGAATCCCAAATTCAAATAACGGTTATTTCGGGAGGAATGATCAAGGCTGCGGGTTCTCAGGACAGCAATGTTATTGATGTAAAACCGTTCAACTATCAGGAGGGAACAAAAACCATTACCCTCATTGCAAAGGGACAAGGGGAAACAGTGGTAGATATCACCAGCGATAGAGGGGAGTCCACCCGTGTAGAGGTCGCCATTAAAGAACTGTATGTGTTTTTTGATCGCAAAAGTTCTGACAAGGAAGGACTCGAAACCTTAACCGAACCGAATATCATACTGTCCCTTTCTACTCCGGCATCCCGAAACATAAAAATCGCACTGGAAGTCGCCACCACTGATAAGAACCACGCAACTGTTGGCAAAGATTATTATATTGACCCTGCGGAACCTAAAAAAACAGAATTTGAAATTGAATTTAGGCTAGGAGAAGCAAATAAGAAAATACCGCTAACAATCCTCCAGGATAAAACTGACGATTTAGAGCATAACGAGACCGTGCTGATTAGCCTGAAGGAGCAAAATATTCCTATTAGAGGGAAACGTAATTTTGAGTATCGTATTACAGATTCCGAAGACGAACCAACATTGAAATTTAAAATTTCAAAATCCAGGTTCCCAGAGCCACAGGGAAAAGCAAAAGCTACCATGCCTAATCATAAGGTCGAGGTCGTGCTTTCCCACAAGTCGGAAAAGAAGGTGATCGTCCCATACAGCATTAAGGCATTGGAGGATGACGACAACAAACCTCTCCAGGCTACCGCAGGTGAAGACTTTAAAGAGGTACACGGCACCATAGAATTTGATTTTCCAAAGATGCGCCCAGATCAGGAAAACCCATTGTCCAAAGAAATTGCGGTCACCATCCATGCGGATGATGTGGATGAAGATGACCAACAATTTCAAATTCAGTTCGCGAGCGAATCCAGCGAAAATGTTGTTCTTGATACGACACAAACGCATCAAATAACAATTATCGATAACATTGATGACCCCGTTCCTGAGGTGGGTTTTGCAATGCCTACTAGTGACGTTGAAGAAAAAAGCCAAGAGGAAAAGAGCCTTGAGGTTACGCTGTCTGGGAAATCCGACAATACGGTTGTGATCCCTTACACAGCAATAGATGACACAGCAACAAAGTTTGTAGACTACAGCCTAATAGGCAGTGAATTGTCCATTGAGCCACAAAAAGAGAAAGGCATCATTAAATTTAAAATCCTCGATGACAGTGCATACGAAGGGACGGAAAAATTTTCCATCGAACTAAAGAAAACTGACATCCAATATGCCAAGTTGGACTCGGAAAAAAAAACCAATACCGTTTCCATTACAAGCGATGACACTCCCACCATTGGTTTTTTGTCCTTTGCAGGTGAAACCAGCCTAACTGCCCCAGGAAACTCTGTAGAGGTGGTTTTAAGCTCCTCAAACGCAATAGAAAAGGACCTTGCCATAAACTTCAAAGTAAAGAGTACTGGAGAAACAACAGCTGCCTCCAACACCTACACGATATCTCCAGCTTCCCTTTCGGGTGAATTGAAAATTAAAAAAGGCACTAATACCGGAATAATTACTGCAACGCTAATAACAGACGTTGCAGAACAAAAGAATATAACCTTAATTTTACAGTCCGGCGAGAATTATAGAGTAGGAGAAAACAAGGAGATTGTTATAAAACTCGGCGCTAAAGAAAAAACTGAATCTGAAATTTCCACGACCAATGTCCCGGATAAGTCTCCTAAACCTGAATGACGGAGTACAAAGAAATAACAACTCTCTTTTTATAATTTGCAACTCAAAGGAGTTGCCAAAGCCGCAAAAATAATACTTTCCGAACCTAGGTCAGTCAAAAATGTCCGTCGGTTTGCCATCGATACTGGTCTGGTTATTTTTCTTCCAATATTCTTTCACGCCCTCATCGCCGATTTTTTCTGTCCAGGCGACCAGATCGCCCCGGTCCTCCTGATACTCATAATTGGGAACCGCAAATCCGCAGGAGGTCTGCACACTATCGACATCGAGCAAAAATATCTGCCGCGTTCCAGGATATTCGGGAAACAATCCGCTCCACCCGGCCCATTCTTCATCCCGGGCATGAATGGCTCTGGCTTTCCCGTAAACTCTTAATATCAGCGGCTTGCCCGCAAAAGAACAGAACATGAGAGTCATGCGGGCTTGCGCCAACACATGGGCGGCGGTTTCGTTGCCGCTGCCGGTGAGGTTGAGCCATATCAACTGCCTGGTATTCAGTATGCGAAGGCTGTCGAGGCCCTTGGGGGACACATTGACACGACCTTCAAGAGCAGCAGTGCCAACAAAGAATATTTTCTGCATTGCAATAAACTCCTGCAATTTTTCATCCAGTTCCTCATAGAATTTACTCAAAGTTTTATGCCTCCCCTCTTTTAAATATTGTAAAATTAAAATAATTCATTTAGCAGGTAAAATCCATACAGGAATGTTCCATGCTCAAGATCAACGAAATTTATGCCAGCATTCAGGGTGAATCGTCGCACACGCGTCTACCTTGCGTTTTTATCCGTTTGACCGGGTGCAACCTGCGCTGTTCCTGGTGTGACACCGCTTATGCTTTTCATGCTGGTGATGACCTGGCCCTTGAAGAAATCCTGCAAAAGGTGGAAACCTTCGGCCTGCCGCTGGTCGAAATCACCGGTGGGGAACCCTTGTTGCAGGAGGATGTTTATCCGCTCATGAACGCGCTCCTGGAAAAAGGTTATCGGGTCATGCTCGAAACAGGGGGAGCCCTGCCGATTGATAAAGTTCCGCCAGAAGTCATAAAAATTCTCGATATCAAATGCCCCGGAAGTGGCGAAGAAAAAAAGAACCATCTTGAAAACCTGAAACTTCTGGCCCCGCATGATGAAGTCAAGTTTGTCCTTCTTGATCGCGCTGACTATGAATGGAGCCGTGACCTGCTGCAAGAACACAAGTTCACTGCACCGATTTTGTTTTCCCCGGTTTATGACAAGCTCGACCTCAAAGACCTCGTGCAATGGGTACTCGCAGACCGGCTGCCCGTGCGCCTGCAAACGCAATTGCATAAAGTCATCTGGAATAAAGACACCATCGGTGTCTGATATCTGGCCTCCTGCCGCCCCCAACACTCTACTATGACCCTCTCGCCAAAAATTCTGCAAAAAAAATTACTACACTGGTACGAAGAAGAAAAAAGGGAAATGCCCTGGCGCAATAACCGCAACCCCTACTCCATTCTGGTAGCGGAATTCATGTTACAACAGACTCAGGTCAAAACGGTCATCCCTTATTTTGAACGCTGGATGAAATCTTTCCCCAACTTAAAAAAATTGGCCGGGGCGCATGAGTCCACTGTTTTAAAACATTGGGAGGGGCTGGGCTATTATTCCCGTGCCCGCAACCTGCATAAGAGCGCGCAAAAAATCCTACAGGACTATTCAGGAAAAGTTCCAGACTGCATGAATGAGATCCTGAAGCTGCCGGGGGTCGGACGCTACACGGCAGGAGCTGTTCTCAGTATTGCCTTCGATCAAAAAGTTCCCGTACTCGATGGCAATGTCAAAAGGGTTTTGTCGCGTCTTTTTCTGCTCAAGGAAAACGGCGGGACACGCAAATCAGAAAATATATTATGGGAAACCATACAGCGCCTGCTTCCCGAAATGGGAGTGGGCAATTTCAACCAGGCTTTCATGGAACTGGGCGCGACAGTCTGTCTGCCCAAAAACCCCGCTTGCCCGCTGTGCCCCTTAAAGCGCAACTGCCAGGCACAAAAATCCGGCGAGCAGAGTCTTTACCCTCCGCGCAAAGAGTCCACCGCCGTCACAAAAATCACGGTCAGCGCAGGAGTCCTCTTCAAAAAAAATAAGGTCTATATTCAAAAGAGAAAGGCCGGTGGGTTGATGGGCGGGTTATGGGAATTCCCCGGCGGAAAATTCGAGCCAGGAGAAACCGCCGAGCAATGCCTGCGCCGCGAAATCAAGGAAGAGCTGGGGGTGACTCTCCACATCGACGAACAAATCATGACGATCAAACACAGCTACACCCGCTTTAGGGTGACCCTGCATGTTTTTCGTTGCAGAATCCGTTCGGGCCGGGTTTCGCCAACCGCGTGCGATGCATGGAAATGGGTGACGACCCAGGAACTGGAGAACTATCCCTTTCCAGCGGCAAATGTTAAAATCATAAAAAGTCTTATGAACCGCCTGTCGCATGAAAAGTTGTAAATCACCCCAGCCCCTCTTTAAAAAGAGGGGTCCATTGAAACTCCCCCTTCTGCGAAGGGGGTCGGGGGGATTTGATCTCTCTGCTTAGGTAAAACTATGAGCCCAGGAATTCGAGCTATTGTTATTGGCATGATTGCCAATTTGCTACTTTCCCTGTTCAAATTTATCGGTGGCATATTGGGCAACAGTGTGGCCCTGGTGGCGGATGCCATCCATTCGCTTTCCGATCTGGTGACAGACGTTATCGTCCTGTTCACCCACCGAATCGGGAAAATACCGCAGGACGAAGACCATCCTTATGGGCATGGGCGGGCAGAAACAATTGGAGCCACCGTCATCGGCATAGTAATCATCGTGACCGGCATAGGTGTCATCTATAAAACCTGGCAGGCGATGGGTGAAAGCCCCGAACAAGCACCGGGTTTGCTGGCGGCCAGTGCCGCTCTAATTTCCGTTCTCATCAATGAAGGGCTCTTTCGCTATACCCGCCAAGTCGGTGAGGCCACAAAAAGCCCTTCTTTAATTGCCAACGCCTGGCATCACAGGTCCGATGCCATTTCTTCTGTCGCCGCACTGATCGGAATTATCGGGGCCTGGCAAGGCTTTGCCTTCATGGACCCGCTGGCAGGAGCCCTGGTCGGTTGCATGATCGTGAAAGTCGGCATCAACATCACCCGGCAAGGGATACGGGACTTGATGGACACGGCGCTCAGCGATGAGCACAAAGAAAAAATCCATGCCACTTTAAGCGATATCCCCGAGGTTCTTCATTTCCATGATCTGCGTACTCGTGTCATTGGGGGAGAATTCCTCATTGACCTGCATATTCTGGTCGACCCGGAAATGACGGTCACCGAGGGGCATCGGGTTGCGGAAATCGCACGGCGCAACCTCATCAAAGCCATCCCAAATATTCAGGATGTACTGGTTCATGTCGATGGCGAACACGATGCGGAGGTCGAGAGCATCTACCCCGTTACGCGCAAAGAATTGATCGAAATTGCACAACCCCTAATTGCAGAACTGGCGGGAAATATTTCGCAACCTGAAATTCGGGTGCATCATATCAAGGGAAAAAATATTGTAGAGGTATTCATAAAGATCGACCTAAAACAAACTATGACCGATTCGCGTACTCTGGTCGCAAACATCAAAGACAAACTTGAAACCGCTCCCCATATTGACGAGGCCCGAATATTCCTGGACCTCCACTAGGCCGCTTTGCATTGCCCGTGAAGCCGACTGAGCCCTCAAGCGCAATACTTTAATAATCCCCCCTGATAAGGGGGGGGTTGCATAATTAGTAGCTTTTTCTCTGGTGAGCCAAGAGTTGTCTCGGCGCAATTGAACCCTTGCCATTTCTCTCTCACGCTAAATGCGAACCCCTCCCAGCCTCCCCTTGTCAGGGTGATCATAGTATTGCGCTTGATGGCGTTGCTTGCTTGACAGGCAATGCAAAGCAGGCCCCGCGCCTAGCGGCGGCGGGTGAGTTTTGTTAGTTTGTCGCCTTCCCATTCGAAGTCCATGCGTGGGCGGCCTTTGTAGAGTCCTTTTTGAAAGGCGTAACCGTAAATTAAGGGGAGCGAAACGCTGGGTTCGATGAACGCCATGCTATGTGTTGCTTCTTTATTGACTTTGCCCCACGACTGCGCTTCGGCAAGCGTACTGCCGCTCAACCCGCCCCAATGCGGAACATCGGTGGTCACCTGCAAAGCATATTTGTGCCCGCCGGTATCCTTGCCAAAGATATAGGACATGACCACCGAATCGTTGATATAGTTTTTGGGTACTCCCCCGGCAACATAAAAAGCCGCCGTACGCGCTGAGTTCACCACGATCTGGGTCAACTCGTAATTATCACGAATGGCATCGATGGTAATCGGCGTGCGTCCCGCTTTACGGGCCGAATAATAATGTTCTGTCAACCCGATACCTATGCTGGAATCGTTGAGGGCCGGGCAAAAAATCGGGATATTATTTTTTCGGGCCGTGACAAGAATGGACTCCTCATCGTCAATCGTTTCGGAAAGCCGGTAAATAAAATCCCGACTGGAATAGTTTCCGGGTTCTAATGTATCGGCGAATTCCCCCACCAGGGTGTCATCTTCGACAAACAATTCATCGTCCACATACGTGTCATAAATCCGGTTGATGAAAAGTTCCCGCAGTTTGGTGTCGTCGGCATCGGGGCTGCCATAATAATGTCCACCACCAAGGGCGTTATAATAGTCCTGATATAAAATCGCCCCGGTGGAAACGATCACATCCACCATATTATAATGCACCATATCACGGATGACTTTTCTTAAGCCCGCCGCGATAAGTGGGCCAGCCAGCCCCAGGATGATCGTAGGTTTCTCTTCATCCTGAAGCATTTTTCCAAATATTTT
>CAZEBI010000070.1:0-13110 GCA_964510355.1 uncultured Nitrospina sp.
AGGCAGTGGGTCAAATACTCTGGCGAATTTATGGTTCATTTGATTGAGGATTTAGCTGTACTGCTCTTGGTTTCCCTTCCGATCAACCTGTTTTTCCATAAAATCAAACTGCCCTCGGTCATGGGCTACCTCATCGCCGGGGTTGTGATCGGGCCATATGGCTTGAAGCTGATTTCCGATGTCCCTTCGGTGAAGGAACTGGCCGAAATAGGAGTGATCCTGCTTCTGTTTGTGATTGGTTTGGAGTTTTCTCTTGGACGTCTGCTCAAAAACCTGGCTTCGGTTTTGGGCGTTGGCGGGTTGCAACTGGGGCTGACAACGGCGTTTGTCTGGTTCGTTTTCAGCGAGATGGGGTTTGAGCCTAACCAGAGCATCGCTTTGGGCCTGATCGTTGCTTTGAGCAGTACGGCGATTGTCATGAAAATGATTACCGATCGTGCCGAAATCGACACGTTGCACGGAAAACTTTGCATCGGTACTCTTCTGTTTCAAGACTTATGCGTGGTTCCCATCATGCTCCTTCTGCCTCTCCTGGCGCAGTCCGGGGCTATCTCCGCTACGGACTTTGTCTTCGCGATGGTCAAATCACTGACCGCCGTGGTGGCGATTTTTTTTCTATCCCGGTTGATCGTTCCAAAAGCTTTGGTGTGGGTGGCGCGGATCGGTAATAAGGAACACCTCACCTTATCTGTGCTTTTTATCATTCTTGCTACCGGGTGGGCATCGCAGAAAATGGGGTTGACCCTTGCTATGGGAGCCTTGATTGCCGGAATGATTATTTCGGAGTCCGAGTACAATCACCAGATTATTCTCGATATTCTTCCTCTGCGCGATTATTTCAGCAGTATCTTCTTTATTTCGGTGGGTATGCTTTTGCAAATCCAGGTGTTTGCGGACTCGGTTTGGCTCTGTCTTGCGCTTTCTGCCTTGGTGATAGGGGTTAAAGCCGGTTTGGCAGGGCTGGCTTGTTTTCTGGTTCGGGTGCCTTTGCGCATTGCTTTTGTGGTGGGCCTGCGACTGGCGCAAGTGGGGGAGTTTTCCCTGATTCTTGCTGCAATGGCATTGGACCAAGGGTTGTTCGACTCGCAGCAATACCAGATTTTACTCATTGTTGCGATTCTTTCCATGCTTTTTGCACCTCTGTTGATCCAGGCTTCTGCGGCACTTTCCATCAGAATATTTTCCCAGTGGAAATCAACCGATTCAAGTCAGGAACAGGCTCCTGATCTGAAAGGCCATGTCATCATAGTGGGGTATGGTCTTGGAGGCAGAACGCTTGCGCAGGTGCTTCTTGAAACACAGATTCCTTTTCTGGTTCTGGATCTGGATGGTGAGCAGGTGAAGCGCGCTTTAACGGAAGGGATCAATACGCATTATGGCGATTGTGCGCAAGAAGAAACGTTGAGCCGGGTGGGCTTGAAAGAGGCGCGCATGATCGTATTTTCTATCACAGATTATACGGCGACAGAAAAATCAGTACGTCTTGCCCGCAAGATGAATGCGCAAGTCAAGATCATGGTGCGCACCCGGTTGACTGCCCAGGTTGAAGAACTCAAAACGGCGGGGGCGGATGAAGTCATCCCGGAAGAGTTTGAAACATCCATAGAAATTTTTTCACGGGTATTGCGCGACTATCGCATTCCTAGTAATATCATCGAACAACAGGTGGAGTTGATTCGACTCGAAGGGTATAGTATGTTTCGGGGGCTGTCTTTAAACACTGAAAGTCTGAAAAAATTTTCCACCTATCTCACCGCGACCCTCACCGAATCGTATCTGGTTTCGGGAAACAGTTGGGCGCGTGAAAAAAATCTAGGGGATATGAATGTTACCGAGCGAACGGGAGCTGTCGTCATCGCGGTGGTACGAAAAAATAAACCTCACCCCAACCCCGGGGCCGAATTTGCTGTCTTGTCCGGGGATATTCTTATTCTTTTCGGCAGTCATATGCAACTGGACCGAGCGATCACCTATTTGGAATCTGGTCAGGAACCCAATCTAAAAATCGGCTTGAACCCATAGAGTTATATGAGTCAACTTATCACGAAAGCTGTCATCCTCGCCGCCGGCATGGGCCTGAGATTAAAAGAGATGGGCGAGGACATTCCTAAAGGTTTCATCCGTCTGGATGAAAGCCCCATCATCGAACATTCTTTGAGAACCTTGATTTCTTGCGGTATCAAGGAAATCCTGATCGTTATCGGTCATAAGGGCGGGTATTATGAGAACCTTAAGGAGACATATCCCGAAATCAGCACCGTTGAAAATACAAAGTTTGCAGATACCGGCACCATGTACTCCCTCAGCTGTGCCCGGGGTTTTATCGATGCGGATTTCATTTTGCTGGAATCGGATTTAATTTTTTCTCCAGAAGCGATCACCGGAATTTTGAATGCGCTGTATCGCGATTGCCTTTTATTGTCGGGAACAACGAATGCGGGGGATGAGGTTTATGTGCAAGCCGTTGCAGACCGCGTGGTCGGGATATCAAAAGACCGGGATCAAGGCAAGGGCTCTGTCGGGGAGTATATCGGCATCGCCAAAATCTCAAAGAAACTGTATGGCAAGCTACTGCAAACACCAGACGTGAACTCCAAGCTCAGTTACGATATGGATTGCCTCGTTCGAATCGCCAGCGAGTATCCAATACATTTTTTAAGGATGGATGACTTGGAATGGGGCGAAATCGATGACCTCAAACAATTGGAGCGGGCTCAGAAAGTTTGGCAACGAATAAAAGCCAAGCGACCATAACCGCTGTTGAACTCTCCTCACCCTTTTGCATCGCCTACATATTGCTCATGAACTCCGGTTGGATGAGGTTGCGTATGATGTCCCCACGGGAAACCACTCCAACAAGCTTTTCGTCTTTGACAACGGGAAGCCGGATGATATGAAACTCTTCCATAATTTTAATCATTTCAGTTATTGGCGTGTCCGGGTTCGCTGTTGCAACATCTGTAGTCATGATGTCACCCGCAGTGGTGCGCGCCAGTTCATGTCCGTCGTTAACGGCTTTTAGGATATCGATTTCCGTTACAATACCAACGACCTTGCCATCTGCCTCGGTAACAGGCATTCCACTGTAGTGCTCTGTTATAAACTGAAGTGCGATATCTCGTGCGGAAGCACTTTTCCTGGCTGAAATTGCGGGGCGGGTCATGATTTCAGAAGCAATTTTATTTTCCATGAACGATCACATCCTTTCCAAATGAAAAACCACAGAATAAACAGAAACCTCTATTAATAGTAGATACGCAAACGGGAATTTAAATTCCCGAAAAAATCAGATGCCAGCGGTTTATGTCCGTGATAGTCTGGGATTCAAAATTTGGAACAGGAGAGGGCGCAATGTCCGGAAGTGATTTTTTAAAATTATCAATACCAGAAAATTCAGGGCCAGAACTGGACTTGTTATTGGCTTTGCATATGGGTTGGAAGCATTGGTCCGACAGTGAGTTGACTATAAAGATGCACCTGGAAGAAATCAGCCAAAACCCCGGTGTCAGCATCCCCAAATTCTCAACGGACCACAATGCTTTTTTCGACCATGTGGTCAGCCATTTCATGAATATGGATATGAGTTTTGTTGCCAGCTATCGGGTCGAGGATCAAAAATGGCAGGTTGTGATCGGGCACGAAAATGAAAATTTTATTGGCAAAGATTACGAACTGCCCCATGCCGGTTCATTGGCTGCCATTTCCGCATTAAGAAAGGTCCAACAACATTGAATTTTCGCTGAGGATTGAATGAGATTATTTGCTAAGAAAAAAGTAATAACCATGTTTTTGTTCGTCTTGTTTTTCGGAGCTGTCAATCCGGTTTATTCTGAAACCGCCAAAGAACGGGATATTAGAAAGTTGTTGGAAGTGTCGGGTATCTTGAGCCAGTTGAGCTATATGCAGGAATCTCTGCTCAACAATGTTTCAATGATGGTGACCGCACCCTTCCCCAAAGTTCCCGATGCGTTCTGGGAAGAATTCAATCAATTGATTGGCGACAAGGAGATGGATGATCTGGTGGCTCGGGTGATTCCGGTTTATGACAAACATATGTCGCACGAAACGATAAAAAAACTCATCACCATGTTCGAGACCCCGTTTTGGAATGAGTGGAAGAAAAAAATGCCCCAGATCAGCCGCGAAGCAGGATTGATCGGCAGCGAATGGGGGCGCGAACACACCCAGGCGGAAGCGTTCAACAAAAAACTACAAAGCCTGGTAGAAAAATACGAACTGGAAAAACTCAACCTCACTCCCGTGGGGAGAGAATAACACCCGCCTGGACAAAAACAACCCGCTGGCGCGGGAGGCAATCGGTCGATTCCCCTCAAGAAACTGGTCTTTACCTCTTCTCTCTGAGACCTTTGCATAACTCGTCTTTGCGAGCCAAGCGAAGCAATCCAGCGAAACTCTGGATCGCCACGCCACTTTCAGTGGCTATCGAAGACGTTCGATGATCGATTAGCCTAGATGTTGCGCGGAAAGTTGTAAATCACCCCAGCCCCTCTTTGTAAAAGAGGGGTCCATTGAAGCTCCCCCGAAGTACCCCTTCGGGGTATGAAAGTTGTGGAAGAATATCACGGCGCGTTGCCTGCTTCACGGGCAATGCAGTGCTGGCCCCACGCCTAGTGGAGGGTCCAGGTTTGGCGGATGTATTTCACTACATCCCAGATTTCTTTGTCCTTCAGCGTTTTTTTATGAGAGGTCATTCCTGTTCCGGGTGAACCGTTTTTGATGATCCAGAACATTTGCCCGGCGGAAACATCTTTCATGGTTTCGTTACAGGTGAAATTACGCGGATTGGGTTTGAGTGCTTTGCCCAATTTGCCCATGCCATCGCCTTTTTTTCCATGACACATTTTGCAAGCCAGAGGTTTTGCTTTTTTTGCGTAGATTTTTTTGCCGTTTTCTGCGTTTGCCTTGGCTGTCTTATCCAGCGAGGCGATATTGGAGGGAGCCGATTTGGTTTTCCTCGGTTGCGGACAGTTGCTGCCTGCCCAGGTGGAGGTTGCAACCAGCAGGATGCTGATTGCGGTTAAGAGCCCGGTTAATTTGATGATTCGTTTCATTTTTTTTTCTCCTCTATATGATCTTTCAAAATGATCCTCCCCTTTCATGAGGGGAGGTCTGGAGGGGTGTGGATTTTTTTGACAGAACTCATAATCCAACCCTCCCTGCTCAACCCCTCAACTCATCGGGCTTGAGTCCCTATGAAGGGAGGGGAAGATAAAAAACTATTTGACTGCTAATTCAAAGTTAGCGTTGGCTTTTGCTCCTTCTGCCACCGTGATTTCCTGAGTTATTTCGCCAACATAGGGGTGCCATGCCGTGACTTTGTAGGTGCCGGCGGGGATATTATCCAATGTGAAGGAACCGTCCGCCGCGCTCAGGGTGTAATAAGGATTCCAGACGATGCGTGCATCGGCTTCCATATAATTGTGTTGATCACATTGCAGGAAGAAATGGGAATCCTTTTTCTGTTTCAACCGTTTGAGAGATTTAGTGACATCGGCAACAGACCCTTTAGAAGGAAGCGGTTTGTTGAACAGCGTTTTCCGGTTGGCCCCTTTGATGGAATAACCGTGGGGGTTGTGCAAAACGTCCTCGTCCTGGTTGGTCACTTGCACTAAACCCTTTTTCATGCCTTTGGGGGTTTTGCGGATGACGGTTACCTTGGGGAAAATATCGCAGTGACTAAATTCGATATTCACGGTTTTTTCATCCCATGATTTTCCCTTGTTGATATTTTCGATCAATATCACGGTGTCTTTAAGTTTCCCGTTTTGTACCACGACCTTTTGCCGGGGTCGGATTCCTCCCTCTCCGGTATCCGGGTGGGTGGCGCAGAACTCGGCATTTTTGCCTTTGCTCAAATCTTCCAGGATGGGTGCAGGAACATTGCCTTTAAACAGAATGCTCCCTGAAATGGACCCGCCATTAGAAACCTGAGTTTCTTCGTAGCTGGATTTTTTTGCCTGAACATTGCTGACCAGGGCCAGAGTAATAACGGTGGTGATTGCAAGTAAGCGGATCTTTTTCATGACATTTCTCCTCAGTTTTGTGATGGGTTGGGACCGGGAAAAGGAGGTCATTCCCGGTCCCAAATGCAGTCAACGGGGAAGGCTCCGCTGACTACTCCAATATCTTAATTCGTATAGAGAGCAAAGCCCGTGCCGCAGGGGCAGACGAAAAAATAAAATCGTTAACAGGTGGTTTTACAAAGGGATTTAAGAAGGCTTGTGAAGAGAGGGAAGTGAGGTCGGTTCAGGAAATGTTATTTGCGTCCCATTATGGGATCGCGTCCGTGCCAGAATGGGATTTTTGCATAAGTCGCCATTGCGAACAAAGTGAAGCAATCCAGCGAAACACTGGATCGCCACGTCGCTTGGCGACTCGCGATGACGATCTTGTGAGGTTTGGTTTGTTATGCGCCTATGCAATAAAAATAGAGGGTTACCCGAAAGCTTCTGCCAGAAATGAAATGTTCCTTAGCCCAACTGGTATTTTTTCGGCATGCGGTAAAACGTGCTGCGGCTGATTTTCAACGCTTTGGCGGCATTGGGAATATGCCCGCCGGTTTGCTCCAAAGCCTGTTTCAGTGTTTGTTTGACCACATCATGATAAGGCGTGAGGCTTGAGTCTTGCGGTTTTTCATCTTTAGGCTCGGGGAGGGGGCAATTGAAAACTTCCTCGGGCAAGCAGTCGGCATGGAGGGGGGCGTAGGAGGTAACGATCATTGCCTGATAAAGGGTGTTCTCCAGTTGGCGGATATTTCCGGGCCAGGAATATTCCTGCAAAATTTGCAGGGCCTCATCACTGACTGACAGAACTTCTTTGCCAATATCCTCCTGATATTTTTTCAGAAAATGAGTGCACAACAAAGAAATGTCTTCCGGGCGCTCACGCAGAGGGGGGACTTCTATGGGGAAGACGGCCAGCCGATAATAAAGGTCTTCGCGAAAGTCTCCTTTTGCAATTAAAGATTTGAGGTCTTTGTTGGTGGCGCAAATCACCCGGGTATCGACCTGTATTTTTTTTGTATCCCCCACCCGCTCCAAACATTTTTCCTGCAAAAAGCGCAGCAATTTTGCCTGGGTGGCGAGGTTCATTTCCGCCACTTCATCAAGAAACAAGGTGCCGCCATCGGCCAGTTCCAGTTTGCCAATTCGAGACTCGATGGCACCGGTGAACGCGCCTTTTTTATGGCCGAACAATTCGCTTTCCTGTAGCGTTTCGGAAATGGCCGCGCAATTGATATCCATAAAAGGCCCGCTGGCGCAGGAACTGTTGCGGTGAACAGCGCGGGCAATGAGCTCCTTGCCGGTTCCGGTTTCTCCGAGGATGAGAACACTGGCTTTGCTGGATGCGACCTGATGAACTTTTTTCAATGTCTCACCCAGCCCCTGGCTTTTGCCGATGATGCCGTCTTTTTTCGACAGGCGATTCACTTCACCTTGCAGATGCTTGACCTTGCGGATAAGGTTTCTTTGCTCAAAGGCTTTGTCCAGACAGGTGAACAGGCGGGGTTCATCGACAGGTTTTAGCAGATAATCGTAAGCCCCCAGTTTAATGACTTCCACTGCGGTATCCACCTTGTCAACGCTGGTCAACATAATGACCGGCAAGTCTGCGTGGGTTGCCTTGACCCGTTTCAAGGTTTCCACTCCGTTGAGACCGGGCATCATCACATCGAGCAAGATCAGAGAAGGGTTGTCGTCCAATGCCGTAAGTAAAGCATCGCCGCTTTCAAATTCCTGCACCACATAGCCCTTGTCTTCCAGAAGCGCTCGCATCAGACCGCGCAGAGGGGCATCGTCATCCACTACAAATATCAATTCGTTGGCCATGGTTTTTTCACGCTAACGGGGGTTGGGTAACTGTTTTCTCAATTGTAGCCCAGAATTTTAAGAAAAAAATGATAAACTGGGGGCATTAATAATGATGGGTGAAATTTTTTCGATGCGATCGTTGGCAAGTCAGACCAAAGGGGTATTGGCCGCAGGAGTGATTCTGGCTGTGGTGGGTTGGGGCATTGTTCTGGATCGGGTGCAGAAATTCTGGTTTGATGAGCTGGAACAGGAGGTGCTCGAAGACAGCCTTATTTTGACGGGTGAACTCGAAGTGGTGAAGAGGGAGTTATGGGGCATCATTTCTTTTTACAATTCTTCGGAGTTTGTCACTCGCGGTGAGTTTGGAGTTTATGTTAAA
The DNA here is from genome assembly GCA_964510355.1 of uncultured Nitrospina sp. GTDB lineage: Bacteria > Nitrospinota > Nitrospinia > Nitrospinales > VA-1 > LS-NOB. Next base: position 8,212 of record CAZEBI010000070.1, read on the forward strand.
CCGCTTCTGAAAAACCACGCTTTCATTCAGGCGTTTGAGTGGGTTCCGCGTATTGATCATGCAGAGAAAGAAGGTTTTGAAACCATCACCCGGGCTATGGGATATGAAGGGTTTCATATCTTTGCATCCTCCGGTTCTGCCGACACGAGGCAGGAATATTTCCCGGTGCATTATTCGGAACCGCTTTTAGATAACGAACAGGCGTTGGGGTTTGATCTGGCCTCTGATCCACAACTGTTGCGGCTCACCAATACCGCCCGAGATACGGGGAGAGCGGTTTCGGCCTCGCGATTCGGGCCGGTTCCAAATGCCCATTCACAATCGGACCTGATTATTCTGGCACCTTTTTATAGTGAAGGAAAAAACCCGGAGCGCACTGAAGAGAGGCGTGAGCATTTAAAGGGTTTTGTGCTGGGTATATACCGGGTGCAGGACATGATCGAACAAATGCTCAGCCCTTATATTCCCAAAGGGATGAATTTGACCATTTATGAAGAGGGTGAACTGGTTGCGGAAAAATCTGATTTATGGCAAGGCGTTAAAGAACCCGGCTATGGAGATCACTAACGTGGTCACGGTTTCCAATCGTCGTTGGTTTCTGGTTTGGCAGGCCACGAAAGAATTTCGGGGTGGACCCAAAGTGTCCAATGCATTTTGGGCGGGTGTCGCACTCTTTTCTATAGCCCTTTTTCTTGCCATCATTATCGAGATGATGGCATCGCGGACCCATATTGTGGAGAGTGAGGTCCGGGTTCGGACAGATGAACTGACCCAGGCGAACAAAAAGCTTGTTGAATTGAACGAATTGAAAAATAAATTTCTGGGAATCGCATCGCACGATCTGAGAAACCCCCTTGCATCCATTCGCGGATACTCCAAGTTTCTTCTGGATAAAGGAGCGCAAGTCAAAGAGGACACCCGGCAGGAGTTTTTGACAACCATTAAAAATGTCAGCGGAAATATGTTGGAGTTGATCAGTAACCTTCTGGATATCTCGGTAATTGAAAGCGGCCAGTTGCAACTGAACCCCCAAAAGGCATCCATTAAAAAACTTGCCCAGGAAAAAATTCACCTGCAACAGATTTTGGCGGACAAGAAAAATATTGTCCTGCACGCAGATTTGGCGGAAGTTGCTGAATTTTATTTTGACGCAAACCGGATGGGGCAGGTGGTGGATAACCTTCTGAGCAATGCGGTCAAATATTCACCGCCCGACAAAGAGATTTTTATCAAGCTGGTGTCCAATGAAAAAAACATGACGTTGAGTGTCCAGGATGAAGGGCCGGGGATTTCCGAGGATGAGCAGGGGCAGTTGTTCCAGCATTTTAAAAAACTCAGCGCCCGGCCCACCGGGGGCGAAAGCAGTTCCGGTCTGGGGCTGGCGATTGCTCAGAGAATTGTGGAAGAACATCAAGGAAATATTGGCGTGGACAGCCAACTCGGTCAAGGAGCCACATTCTACTTCAGTCTTCCTTTGGCAGAGGGCTTTGCATAACCCCTGAGATCCTTCGACAAGCTCAGGATGACATAAAAAAACTGCAGTCGTCATGCTGAGGCTCTCGAAGCATCCCCCTTTGGCAGCGAGCTTTGCGTAAGTCGAAAAAAACTAAACATAAATTCCCCTCCCTTCATAGGGACTCAAGCCCGATGAGTTGAGGGGTTGAGCAGGGAGGGTTGGATGATGAATTTCAGCAAAAAAATCCACACCCCTCCTGGCCGTCACTGAAGCAGTGCCCCTCATGAGAGGGGAGGATCAATGAAAAATCCAGGGTTATGCAAAGGTCTCCCTTCGGTAGGGTAAGATTATTCTTATTATTCTGTAGGACTGTTCGCCGTCATTGTCGGTGTGCCGCTGATATTCGTGTTTTCCCTCTCCAGTTATACTTGTTGGGATTGTTTACTGAGAGGTTGAAATATGCGTGTCATCGCTTTTTGTTTTTTGCTGCTGTTTAATGTTTGTGTGGTTCAGGCAGGGCCGCAAGGGATGTCTTTGGACCTTTCAGGGCAGGGCTCAAACCCGCAGCTGAAAATTTATCAAAATGTTCCCATTGAAGTGAACAACACCTTTCATACAAACCTGTATGATTTGACTGTGACCAGACCGCCTTTATCCAAAGAGATCCTTTCTGTAGCCGAATTCCATTCCGGACAATCCTTCAGTCTGCATTTCCCCAAGGTGGGGGCCTATGAGATATGTTTTTCCAGGGAGAAAGATGTGGCTCGAACCTGCGTGACGCTGAATGTTCTGAAAAGAATCGTTGCCTGACAGGCAGTATTTTTTTCAAAGCCGTTTTATCGGGCAACCCGCCATACTGAATCCACAAAATATTTCCGCGCGTCAAACAGGTGCTCGACGACTTCAAATCCGTTTGCAGCGGCCAGATCCTCTATTTGCGCAAGTGTGTATTTAAAAGATTGCTCTGTTTGCAGAGTTTCCCATGCATTAAAATGATAGTCATTAGCTTCGATGCGCACCGTCTGGTTGCGGGTGCTGTATAAATAGCTTTCTACAGCGCCGGTGCCGGGGTTGAAATGACCCTGTTGCACAAAATGCTCTTTGTCGAAATCTGCTTTGAGCACCTGGTTTATACGGTCGAGAAGGTGCAGGTTGAATTTTTCAAAAAGCGGATGGTTGTAGGCGGAATAAAGCAGTTTTGGATCTTTCATGAGGTCAAACCCAATCAGTAAATAATCTTTTGATCGCATGGACTTGTTCAAAGTTTCCAGGAAAACCCGGCTGGTGTCCGAGTCCATATTGTTCAGCGTCACTCCCAGAAAGAGCACTAGATTTTGTTTCGGGCTGTTCTGGGTTACGGTGTTGAGACCTGTAAAATAATCCCCGATCAGCCCGGTGACTTTCAGGGGTGTGGAGGGGTGGTCGGCTTTAAGCGAACGCACCAGGTTTTTAACGGCACCGCTGGAAATATCAATGGGGAAATAGTGAAAACCAAGTTTCCTATCCAAAAAATGCTCAATAAGAATCCGGGTCTTGCACCCATCGCCTGAGCCCATCTCGATGAGGTTGAATATGTCATCGGTGATGAGTTCTGCGATGCTGTTTTTATGTTTGCGAATGATTTCGAATTCACATGCGGCGGGAAGATACTCTGCGAGTTCCGTTATTTCCTTGAAAATTTCACTTCCCGCGTTATCAAAGATCAGCCAGGATGGTAAACGCTTGTTCTTCAAGGAAAGGCCCTTGTGAACGGTGCTTGCGAACTGTTCTTCATGAGAAGATGATGTCGATTCAGTATGTAGAACTTTCGTTTCAAACAAGAGTGCGTCTCCTTTTAATCCCCGTGGGTTTGACCCTGCCAATTGCGTTTGTTATAGTACTTTTCTTGACTCCTTTTTACATCTATATTTTCGGGTTCTGATTTGTAGTGCAATGAATCGGCCCTAATTCCAACCCTTTACTCTGAATGCCATGCGTTTTAACTCACCAACAGATTTGCCAACCCTTGATTTTTCCTATCAGACGTTGGAGGACGAGTTCATAAGATTGCTGGCTTTGGAAAACCTGGACCAGGTCATTGCTGAAAATCCTGCTGAAAATTTTACAGCGGAACTGGAAGCGTCTTTGTCGCAGGCATTTGAAAATGAGTGTCCCCAGGCCCATTTGTTTTTGCAGAGGGTTCTTTATCGCATAAACCGTTTAAAGCTGTTCTGGTATGACGGGCTGGAAAATTATGTCAATGAAGATTCCAGTTTTCTGTTTTCATTACGGTCAAAAATTGAAAATACCTGGCAGGATTGGGAGGAAGGCAATAGCATCTTGCGCAAACCGGGAAGTCTTCGCACCGCTCTTTGTGATCGTGTGAATGAAGACTTGCAACCCGAGCCTTCTCCGGATGGATTATTCATCCGCAATGAAATCACAAAAGACGGGTATCAGCGATTGCTTGCCATCACTTCTTTAGATGGCCTGGTGGAAGCCAGTCAGCTTTCCCGTATGTTGGGAGGGGCTGGAAACGAGGTGCAGATGATGTTGACCCGGATTTTATGGGAAGAATATGGCAGTGGAAAATTTTCGCGCAAGCATTCCACTCATTTTGCGGCCATGCTGGAAGAATGTGGTATGGATAGCAAGCCGGAAGCTTATTTTGACCTTGTGCCTTGGGAGACATTGGCCAATATCAACCATAGTTTTTTCCTTTCCGAGCACAAAAAAAACTTTTTGCGTTATGTCGGTGGTCTGCTCTTTACGGAAGTTTCTGTTCCCGCCACTTTTCAGAATATAAAGATGGCTGGCGAGCGGTTGCTGATGGGTGAGAAGGGTACCGGCTATTGGGATCTGCATATTCGGGAAGATATCCGCCACGGGCAATGGATGCTGGATGATGTGGCCCTTCCCCTGATCGAAAAATATTCTGAACAGGGCTGGGACATGGTCAAGGGGTATGACCAACAAAAATTCATCGGTTCGCGTTCTACCTCAGCTCTGGTGGAGTCCATCCGCCAGTTACAATTTCCCTGAAAAAACAGGTTGATATTTGTTCCTATGCGAAGGGCTCCGGTTGTCAGCCGGAGCCCTTCAGCAATCAGAGGGGTCTAAGTATTGAGCTCGTTGGCAATGCTTTGCAGGTCTGCCGCCAGTTTCGATAGCTCACCTGCTGCGGTCAGAGTTTCAGCGGCACCTTCAGAAGTGCTGTGAGCGGTTTTTGCCACACCTGAAATGTTCTCGGCAATCTCTTGCGAGCCTTTGGAGGCTTCCGAAACATTGCGGCTGATCTCATTGGTGGTGGCCGACTGCTCCTCCACTGCGCTGGCAATGGTATTGGAGATATCATTGATTTGCCCAATAACATCGCTGATTTCACCAATAGCGGTCACCGCGCTCTGGGTATCGGTCTGGATAGCCTGGATCTTGCTACTGATTTCCTCGGTAGCCTTGGCAGT
>CAZEBI010000071.1:0-13050 GCA_964510355.1 uncultured Nitrospina sp.
CGCCATCTGGGATGGCACCAAGGAAGACAGGAACGGACGCAAGGTGATCAGCGTCTGGCAACGCTTCACCATCAAGAAACCAGCACCTTGAGAAAGACTGAACCTTGGCAGAAACAAAATGCAAGGTGTGGTTTTGAAAAAAAACTTTCTTCTTCCAAGTGGAAAAAGCAACCCCCTCAATCCCCCTTGTCAGGGGGAAGATCATATAATTCTCCCCTGTTAAGGGGAGCTAGGGGGGTTAAGCACTTCCTGCCGGGTAAAACCCACATAATGCCTGGGCTGGTTTTTTTTATGGCTCTTACCTTTCTTGTTTCCCCGTTGCAGACGGAAGCATCGGTAGGTTTAGGGGAGTTGAACCGGCTGATCAAGCTTCATCTGCCAAAAAAATCGGCCGTTGATTCCAGCGGCCCCTCCAAAAAAATAAAACTCCTGCCGGGAAGTGAAACAACCCTGTTCACAATTCCCGGATTCGAAGCTTATGGTTGTGGCGAGTGCCACCAGGCAGAACAACTGCTGGATCTTTCCATCGACCGGATGCGAAAAACACGGGTTCGTCTTTCCTCCATTTTTCCCAACCTTTCCGCACCGCCGTTAAAACAATTCATCATCCAGTCCTGGGCGGATGAATGGTTGCGCCCCGGTCAGTTTGCGCACACCACTTTTGACACGATCCGTATTTTTCCTGCCGCAATTGTGGTGGACAGCCGGGTCTATGGCAACGCCACGCACCTGCATGAGTCTTTGCATTTGACCCAACGATTTTTGGGCATTGCCAATGAACTCGAAGCCTACGGATTGAATATTCGCTCGGACCCCAGGTTTCTGCTGTTGAATTTCCCTTATTTTGCCGACACCCTCACCGCATTTTTCATTGCGGATTTCCCTGATATCCTCGAACGGTTTTTTGCTCGTGAGGTTAAAGAAAAAGCGAGCGTTCTCGGGGAAGATATGGTCGTCCCCAAAGAGGTGCAATGGTTTTTAATGCCTTTTGAAAGCGAGACACTGGAGCAACTGGCTCAGGCAATCAAAAAGCTGGAGCCGGTGTTACAGGAGGTGTCTCGCTTAAACCGGGAATACCCTTTGCGCTCGGCTTATCTGGGAGAGCAGACCCGCGCGGCTTCGTTATTGCTCGATATCGCAGCGGTGAAAATTCTGCCTCTACCACCCCTGGACATTGAACCTGCGGCATTGGATAAAGCCTTTGTTATTTTCGAGAGGCAGTTCAACAAACTCGATAATACCCGGCTGGGCTACCATATAGACCGCAAACGCGAGGCCTTGATGGCAATGAGTTATCATTTGCGTGTGCAGGATTCAGCAACCCGACTGGGAATCTATTTTCGATTTTTGAAAAAAAGGTGCATCGGGGCGGAGGGAGAAATAAAACTGGTGCTACCCGATGAGAAAGATTTTGAATTATTCGTAGCGGAAAAACGCCGTGAAATCGAAAAAATGGCGGAGTCCCCGAAACTCACGCCGATTGAAAAATCCGGGGCTTTAAGAATGCTACAAACCATTCCTGAAGTGAACGAGTAGGTTGCTGAAAAACATGAAAAGCAACCCCCTCAAATCCCCCTTATCAGGGGGAGGAGTATTAAAGCTTGATGGTATTTGCTTGCTCAACGGGCAATGCAGTGCTGGCCCCACGCCGAGTGCCGGTGAGCCACCGGGGGCAGATAGCAAGAGCTTGATTGTGCCGAGAAGAATCGTTGCTAGCCAGAAAAATAATGGCTAGTCACCAGCGGCGGTTCGCCGCTAGAGTTTGCTGGCGGGGGTGATGAGAGCCGGGCCTTTGACATGGTCTTCCAGAGTTTCGGCTTGTACTTTATCTTGCAGTTTCATCAGGGCATCGATCACCATTTCGGGTCTTGGCGGACATCCGGGAATATAAACATCGACCGGAATCAGCGTATCAATTCCCATCACGGTGGAATAGTTGTCGTAGAACCCACCTGAAACCGTGCATACTCCATAGGCAACCACCCATTTGGGCTCGGTCATCTGATTATAGACTTTGGTAAGAATAGGGGCCTGTTTGTGGCTGATCGTGCCTACAACCATGAGTAGATCGGCCTGCCGTGGTGAAAACCGCGGGAACGCCGCACCCATCCGGTCCAGATCGTATCGGGGACCGGCAACAGACATGAACTCCATCCCGCAACAGGCGGTGATGAAGGGATAGATAAAAAAGGAATATTTTCGTGCCCAGTTTATGGCCTGGGTCATTTGCGTTACGATCACATTATTACCCAGACTCATCTCGGTCTCGGTTCGGTATAATCCAGCCATTCCATCTACTCCCTGAAATTGAGGTTATAAAGCACATTCTAAAATATTTTCAGCAAAATATCCAAGAAAATCCACTTGGCGTGGGGCCAGCACTGCATTGCCCGTGGAGCGGGCAACACCATCAAGCCAATACTTTAATATTTCCCCCTGTTAAAAGGAGGGGCGCTTGTCATGCCGAGACACCTCTTTGCTAGTCGATAAAAGCTATTGCTAAATGAGTCCAGCGTCACGCTGGGTTGCCTGTGGGTCTTAAACCAGTGTATAATCAGGCCATCGACTTTTATATCAGGGGACCGGCTCAGTGTAGAGTTGGGGGTTCTGGAAAAATCTTGTTTGGAGATGAGGGAATTATGGATTATAGCGGCAATAAAACCGCCATGGGTCAGGAACGGGTCATGGCTGAGACAGAATCAATCGTCCGGATGAATTTGAGCAAGGACGGAAAAACCCTTGATCTTACTGCTACTTATTTGAAGGAGTATGGTGCCAAGGACATCGCCCGCATGGAGTTTTTGCGACCTCTGACAAACCTGGCTTTCGGCACCAACCTGTGTGGCCCCAAGGGGGTGAAGTATTTTGCCCAGTCTGATGTGCTGGTCAACCTGACCTCACTGAACCTGTTTTACAACCGTATCGGCAACGAAGGTATGAAATATCTCGCGGTTTCAGACAATCTGCTGAGTTTGCAGAATCTGGTTCTTACCGACAATGAGATTACCGATGAGGGGGCGCTGATTCTGGCAAAATTCCTGCCTCTTTTCACCAATCTTGTGCGTCTCGATTTGCGCCTCAACCGGCTCAAAGACGAGGGGAAAAATGCCCTTCAGGAAGCGCAAAAAAAGTCTAATATAAAACACCTGCTACTAGACAAAGTCGAAGGCTTCCAAGTCAAAAACTAGCCACTCGGCGCCAGCGTGACGCTGGACCCAATAAGCAATGGCTTTAGTGGGCAAACAAGACTCATCAAACCGCAAAAAAGCTTTTTTCGCTAGTGAGAATTGCTGCCAATAGTCTGCGGCGGCTCGCCGCTAGCCGAGAGGGTTCAGGTTTATTTTGTCGTTGTCGAACAGGGGTTGGACGTTTCCGAAGTCGATTCCCACAAGGTCCACGCATTGCGGTATGGCCGAACTTTGATAAATAATCTGCCATAACCGGTTGCCCAATTCCTGAATATTTTCGAGCAGCAGGGTCAATCCGTCAGTGTCCTCTTTACGCAGAATGGCAAACAGGTCGAGTTGTAAAGGCGCCCATTTTTTCTGGACTTGAAGGACTTCACGATACAGTTCCAGTTCATGCTCTATGATCGGGAAGGTACTTCGAAGAGGATGTGCCTTGACCGATTTTGGGAAAAGAGATTGAAATTCTTTTTCGATCCTGCCTGCTTTCCAACCGGTGAGCAGATACCCCGTCAGGTTCCCGTGCAACACGGCAATGGTTTGGGTGAATTGATAGACCCGGTCAATATGTTCTACGTGCATTTCTCCTATCAAGACCGCATTGGGATGATCGTTGCGAATACGTTCCTTGATTTTGAAAAGGCTGGCATAAAGTTCCCGCAGTACCGAATTCAAATTACCGATGGCGACAGGGTCACCCGGTGCACGCGTTTCTTTTAGAGAAATGGTTTCTACTTCCAGATCCCTTTTCGTGGTTTCGATATAATTGATTTGTGGAATGTCCAGTAAACTGTGGAAAACCTCCGGCGAAATGGCCAGATCGAAGGCAAATTGATGCAGCACATATGCACGGACTTTCCGGCACTTGACCACATCACGAAATGTCTCAACCGTTTGTTCCAGAGGCTCGCCTGTTCCCACAAACGATTCGATGTTCGTTTCCGAGCCCAGCAGTTTCTTTAATATTCGTTTAGGGTCCCGCAAAAAAACCTTCCTTGTAAAATACTCATGCAATATACATTAAAGTACTAATTATAATATTTTACCGCCGTTGGCGGTTGGAATTTTTAATGGAAACTGTTAACATTCGTCTCTCGCAGGTTCCGGCGACTCCCAATTCCAGCCGGAGCTTCTTCCAGATGCAGATTTAATGAGCCGGGGTGGCGGAATTGGTAGACGCAAGGGACTTAAAATCCCTCGAGGGTAACCTCGTGCCGGTTCGATTCCGGCCCTCGGCACTCCCTAACGGGAGAGGCAACTGGCTAAACTTTTGAGTGTCCGAAAAACTTTACGAACGCAATATAAAACTGAGTAAGCTATTAGCGGAGATTCTCCGCCCACAAATAAGTGATCTACTATGAATATTGATGCAATACCGATAGGTGAAGCACCGCCCTGGGATATTAACGTGATCATCGAAGTGCCCTTTGGTCGGGAGCCGGTGAAATACGAAATGGATAAAAAATCCGGTGCGCTGTATGTGGACCGCGTTATGCACACTTCAATGCGCTACCCCTGTAATTACGGGTTTGTGCCCCATACACTTTCTGAAGACGGCGACCCCATTGATATTCTCGTGGCCTCCCCGGTAGGGTTTTTGTCTGGCTGCATCGTCCGTTGCCGACCTGTCGGGGTTCTGGAAATGGCGGATGAAAAAGGGGCGGATGAAAAAATTCTAGCCGTTCCCGTTGATGCTCTGAACCCTTATTATTCAAAAGTAAAACAATATTCTGACTTACCTGAAATCCTGCTGCACCAGATTTCTCATTTTTTTGCTCACTACAAAGATTTAGAACCAGGGAAATGGGTTGAGCTGGAGGGGTGGGAAGGAGCAGAACATGCCGCCGAGCTTATAAAAAAAGCCATCGAGCGTGCGGTTTCTTAGGCCGAGAATACGGTTGCCAGCCAACAAAAGCCATTGCCAGTCCGGCCCCACGCCTAGTGGTTAGAAAGGAAGTTTGAATCCACCTGGAAGGGATAGGCCCCCCTTGGATTTTCCTGAACCGGATGCCCCGCCTTCAGCCTGACCGAGCAACCCGCCGTAAGCAGAATCGCTGTCACTTAAAATTTTGCTTTGACCCAACAGACCCGAAAGCGAGCTATCCGCACCGGCAATGGAATCACCGGCTTTGGATTGGATGGCGGACATCAGGGAATTTTCGAACCCTTGCATTTTTCCGGCAAAGGCTTTTTTGACGGCTTTGGCAATAATCTCGGAAAGATTCGATTTGATCTGCAACTGATAATTATCCATCGTTCCGCTGATGCCGACAGAAATGTTTATACGGTCAATCGTTGATAGCGACTGGGCGATGGTGTTAGCCAACCCTTTTTGCTCGGGGATGGAGAGAGAAACATTGTCTATCTCGGCTCTAAAATTCCCCTGCACATTGTTTTCATCGGTGATGGTCAACTGTCCCGTAACGGTTGCCAACCCGCCTTTTAACTCTGCCTGACCTGCATTTTTCAGGCTGAGCCCCCGGATATCGAGAGCAAAGGTGTCTAGCGACTGCGCTCCGGTTTTATCCATCATGACGTTTAGAGTGAATGCATCGAACGCCGCATTTTTCCCCGATTGAAAATGCATCTTCGCGGGTTTTCCGTAAACTTTTTGATTGTCGGATAAATCCTGCACCTCTCCTTTCACTTCTGTATCAAAGAGAACCAAGGACAGGTTGCCATGTTTGAGGAGAAAGTCAGGATAGGGTGAAGCCTTGGCAAACAGGATGTCCACCCCTTTGCCGCGCACGTATTCCTGTTCTGCCTGAGATGAGCTACCCCGGTTCAGGTAGGGGCTGATCATTTTGTAGACCTTCCAGGCTTTGTCGAGTTTTGCTTTTAAGGGGCCTTCGAGCAATGAACCGAGAATATTTTTGCCACCTTCCGGGTTCAGCGAGTATTTATTTTTTAATCTTTCAAAATCTTTTTGCGGTAGATTTTTTAAATCGGCGACTTGCTGTTTCGCCATTTTTAAATCTTTTTCAAATTCGGATTTCATCGAGGTGATGCGATCGACTTGACCCTGGATATCTTCTTGCAGGGTTTTAAATTCCTGCAAGGCATTGGCAACCTCTGCCAGCCCTCCCCCTTTGACTTTGTTTTGTAATTCCGCCAGTTTTTCTTTGGTTTTTTTCAACGCGTCCGGGTTGAGGTCGGTGGCAAACTTGTTTTCCCATTTGGTTTTTAAATCCTCAATAATTTTTTTAGCCTTGGCCCCGGCTTCCAGAGTTTCCAGTTTTTCGGATTTGAGTATCTCTGCCGGTGACTTTATGCTCAACCCGCTCAGCCCACCCAGCCCGCCCAATTCTGGTCGGGTATTTTGGCTGGCAACATCTTCTGCCCTGGCTTGTTTCTTAGCGCTTTCGGGCAATTTTGCAGGTTCGGTTCGTTTCTGGTTTAACCTAATGCCGTGAGCTTGCAATTCATCGATGACTATTTTCCGGGAAACAAGCGGGGCACCATCCAGATCGAGAGACAAAGTCTCAAACTGGATGAGGTTTTCCATATTATTGTCCGGGTTGGCAATTTCAATGCCAGTCAGAGTCACCGCCTGCGCAAATAACGAGGTGGACAAAGAAGCTATATCGATCTGGGTTTTTGCCGCTATCGAACCTTCTTCTTCAAGTCCTCTTTTAATCATGCCATCAAGAAACAGGACCAGAAAACCCCCTATAAAACCCGCGATTAAAGCGAACGCTAAAACTCCCTGCATGCGGAAAATTTTCATGACCCGCCCCCTGGGAAAGCCTCAAACGCTTTGGCCAGTTTGAGAGATTTAAGCAGGGGTATTTTTTCAAGCAGGCCTTTTAAGTTTTCACGGTATTTCCGTATGAGAGCGTTGATGAGAAAAAACAGGGGTAAAGCGGAAATCAGGGAAAAAATCAGGCTCCCCATAACAAGCGTGTTGTTGAGTCGGTCGAACAGGAAAAGGGAGTTGGCAAAAAATCCGTTCCAGAAATCTTGCATTCCGTCTGCAGTCAAAACCGCCAAACCAATTTGATGAAAAAGGGGGTCGAGAATATAAGCGATACCAGAGAAAAAGAAGACCCCGATAATCAGAAGGGAAAAATTCAAATTTATGATGAACGCGAGAAACACGAGGACGATATTGTGCGGAGTCCACAACGGCATCAGGCCAATGATGCCGCCAAACGCCAAGCCAAGGCTGAGTTGCCAAGGTTTTTCATTCGAGTTTAAAGCTTTGAAAACTTTTAGAACCTGCCGAATCATGGTGCCAACCTCCTTTCCAGCAGTATACCGGAATTTTGGGGCAGGGAAATGTGAATCTACACCCCCACCTTGCGGGCCGCTGGCGCCTAGTAGTTGTTTGTTTTATACAAATACTTCACGGTTTCCAGAGAGGAATAATCGGATTTCAAATTTTCGAGCAATAAAGTGAGGGCAATGGATTGCTCGTCGCTCATTTCATCACGGAGCCCAATCACGCACACCCCGATGCTGGTTTCATCCAGTTCTGGATAGTGAAAACCTACCTTGGAAACATGCCTTCCCATCAAAGTTTGACCCTGCGCTGTAATGATGAAATGGAAACCAATTTCAGATTCCCCCTTTGCCAAATGAGATTGTTTGATTTGCTCGTAAGTGGGCGAATCTTCTCCGGTAAAATGAACAAGGGCAAAACGAGTGTTTTGCCGCAACTTTAAATCGTCATGATTCATGATCTGTTTTTCCTGCTGAGGTGTTGCGGTAGGTTTTGAGGGTTTCGAGGGAATAAAAACATTCCCGCCAGCGGATGCCGCCGCGCCGGAGTGTTTGGAACGTCGAATTCCAAATGGCGTAAAGTTCGATCATCACGGTGAATGGAAGAACCAGGGTAATAGCCCAGCCTGCGTGCAGGCTTCGGCCAAAGAAAGCGAACAGGCCGTGCATCACGATCAGGGTCAACCAAAATCCCCAGGCAGAGGAGTCCGGATTTAAAAAAAGACCTGCGTAGGGAAATAAATAAAGCAGGATGAAAATGGTACTGGTTCCTAACATTTTAATTAATGAAAATCCCATAGAGGCGAACATATTTTTTTCCACGCCTTGGATTGTAGCGATCAAACCGTCATACCACCGTATGGAAAGATCATCCATCGCAATCAGTAAATCCTGTTTTTCGCCAGCTTGTTTTAATCGCCTGCCAAGGATTAAATCGTCAAGTACTTCCATCTTGAGCGTCTCAAATCCGCCCATATTTTTGTAGGCCGAATTTTTTACCAGGTTGAATGCGCCCACCCCGGCATAGACGTTTTTGGACTCGGACCGAATCTTTCCCGCCTGCACCCACATGAGATACCCGAACAGAAAAAGCATCTTGAATCCTTTCTCCAAAAGCCCGCGGCTTATGCCACCGGGGATGAGGCATAAGTGGCCGAGGTCACACTCTGAAGCGTAATGAAGTGCCCGCTTGAGGGCTTGCGGCCCGAACAAGACGTCTCCATCAGTGAATAATAGATAATCCCCTTGCGCCACCTCCGCACCGCGATGCATGGCATGTGGTTTCCCCAGCCAATTTTCTGGAAGGGTTTCAACAAAAACGGGGCGAACTCGGGAATCGGTTTGGGCAAACTGGCGAATAATTTCCCCGGTGCGGTCGGTGGAGCGGTCGTCCACAAGGATGAATTCTAGATTGGGGTAATCCAAATTGGATAGCGAGCGCAGACAGGACTTGATTTCCATCTCTTCATTACGTGCAGGAACGATGATGGATACGCGAGGCCATCCCTTTGATGGTTCTTTGCCATTAGCCAGTAGTTCCAGCCGCCGGTTTCGGATGAAAGGAATTATTTGAACTGCCTGCATCGTCCAAAATAAAAAAAGAAACCAACCCAACCAAATCATTGTGAGATACCTTTCATGCGAGATTCCCCATTTGGCATTTAAAATCCTTTAAAATTTGTCTTTCGGGATTGTATTATAGAGTGGTAGAGGTTAAATGAATATTTTTAGATAAGCAACCAATACATCAGGGAGCGAATTGAATGAAAAAACGCATTTTAATTATAGGGGGGGTGGCAGGTGGAGCGACTGCGGCGGCGCATGCCCGAAGGTTGTCGGAGGATGCGGAGATTATTATTTTTGAACGCGGTCCGTATGTTTCTTTCGCTAACTGCGGCCTGCCTTATTATATTGGCGGCGAAATCCCTAAAAAAGAAGATTTACTGGTGCAAACCCCGGAAGGGTTACGCTCTCGATTTAATATCGAAGTTCGAGTGCTGTCTGAGGTGATTGAGCTGGACCCCTCAAAAAAACGCATTCTGGTTTGCGACCTGAAATCTCATAAGGATTACTGGGAAAACTATGACGATCTGGTTATTTCGACCGGTGCCCGTCCACTAAAACCCCGCATTCCGGGAATCGATCAGCCGGGGCTTTTTTCTGTCCGGGGGATTCCAGATGTGGAAGCCATACTGCAATGGATCAGAGAGAAAAAAGCGGTCAAAGCGGTCGTGGTCGGGGGCGGATTCATCGGTCTCGAAATGGTGGAGCAACTGCATAAAAAAGGGTTGCATGTCACTCTGGTTGAAGGTCTGCCACAGGTGATGGCTCCACTGGACCCGGAGATGGCCGCATGGCTTGAGCATGAGCTTAGGTCCAACAACGTCGCACTGCATTTAAATGATTCTGTCACCTGTTTTGATCAGCCTGAACCCGAGCAGGCTATTGTGGTGGAGCTAAAAAGCGGAGCGCGTATTGCTGCGGACATCGTTATTCTCGGCATAGGAGTTCGACCCGAATCGGAATTGATAAAAAATGCTGATCTGGAAATCGGGGACCGAGGCGGCATCAGAGTTGATGAGGGCCTTAAAACCAGCGCCCCGAATATCTGGGCGCTCGGCGACGCGATTGAAGTGCGCGATTTTATAACGGGCGAGTGGGTATTGGTTCCTCTTGCAGGCCCTGCAAATCGCCAGGGCCGGATTGTTGCCGAAAATATTTTCGGCGGTTCGATGAAATATGCCGGAACCTGCGGCACCGCTATTTTAAGGTGTTTTGATATGGTCGCAGCGTGTACCGGAGCTAACGAGAAAATCCTGCGCAAGCAGAAAATCCCTTATGATGTTGTGCATTTGCATCCGGCATCGCATGCGAATTATTATCCGGGAGCGCAACGCATGGCCATGAAAATCCTGTTTGATCCCGGTGATGGCCGGTTATTGGGGGCGCAAATTCTGGGAAAAGACGGCGTGGACAAACGCATCGATGTTTTGGCGACGGCTTTAAAATCTGGCTTGACGGTGCATGATTTGACAGATTTGGAGTTGGCTTACGCGCCACCCTTTAGCGCGGCAAAAGATCCGGTTAATCTGGCGGGCATGGTAGCGCAACATGTTATGCAAGGAGAGGTTCAAAATATTCAGTGGCACGAAATTGCAACTCTGAACCCGCAAACAACTACCATCCTGGATGTTCGGGATGCAGACGAACTCGAAGACGGGCATATCCCCGGAGCATTGAATATTTCTCTGTCTGAACTTCGACAACGATTGGAGGAGCTACCGAAAGACCATGAGATCGTTGCTTATTGCCAAACGGGTCAGCGGTCTTATTATGCTTGCCGGTTTTTGGCGCAAAGTGGTTTCAGAGTACGCAACCTGACCGGATCTTATCGAACCTGGAAAATGGCACATGCTGGCAAATAGGGCCTCCTGGTAAAAGGCCAAACGAACCGATAGATGGAAAGGGTTCCGCTATGGAAAAGAATATCAAATCTGTTTTGGTAGTCGGGCTGGGGCGTGTAGGAAGTTTGGCGGCAACCTTATTGCAATCGAACGGATATCAGGTCACAGGTTTTGATACCAGCCCGGATGAACAATACTCGTTCGCAGTGATTTCAGCCACGATCAAGGATGGCCCTGTGCTGGAAAAGGCCATTGCCGGGCACGATGCCGTACTCACCTGTTTGCCATTTCATTTGAATCTGGAGGTGGCCAAAAAAGCGCACCAGGCCGGGAAACATTATTTTGATCTGACGGAAGATGTCCCCACCACATCCGCTGTGCGGGAAATGTCCGCGTCGGCAAAAGGGCTCATGGCTCCGCAATGTGGGCTGGCTCCCGGGTTTGTCGGGATTTGCGGAGCGCAACTGACAGCAGGATTCGAGCGGTTGCGCAGTATGGAACTGCGTGTCGGAGCCCTGCCCCAGCACCCGCGCGGACTTCTCGGATATGCCTTCAACTGGTCTGCTGAAGGAGTGGTCAATGAATATCTCAATGACTGCGAAGTCATTCAGGATGGGCAAAGAGCCAGGGTGCCCGCTATGGAAGGAATGGAGACCATAGTGATTGACGGGGTGCAACTCGAAGCGTTCACCACATCAGGAGGGTTGGGCACTTTGTGTGAAACCTATGACGGCAAGGTGAACCATCTGAACTATAAAACAATTCGTTATCCTGGGCATGGCGAGTTGATGCGGTTTTTCTTTAATGAGCTGTATATGAGAGACCGCAGAAATGAGGCGGGGGAAATTTTGGTTCATGCCAAGCCGCCGGTCAAAGAGGATGTCGTTTACATCCATGTTGCGGTGGAAGGTTGGAAAGAAGAAAAGCTGGCCCGGGAAGAATTTGTGCGCAGTTATTTCCCCAAAGAGATACATGGCAGAGACTGGAAGGCCATTTCCTGGACTACCGCCGCATCGGTCTGCGCAGTCATTGAACTGGTTTCGCAAGGAAATCTGCCAAATCAGGGGTTTTTAAAACAGGAGGATATTTCGCTGGAACTGTTTTTAAATACACCTACCGGACAATTCTTTAAATAGCCGCTGTGTGGTCGGCTAAAAAAACGGTTTAATTGATACCCCGTGCAACCCCGCTGGAGGTTCCGGGTACTCCATCCAGTGGACTGCCCCCGAAATTTCGTCCTATTGTGGAGTCGTGGGCATCGCCAATGAATTCCATGGAAAACCCGGTTCCGCTGGATTCAATAAACACGATCCCCCAAAAACTCAATTGACCGAGATTGTCATATTTATTAACGGAGTTGACAACGGTTGGGGTGGTGGGGCTTTCGTTGATGGAAACCACCTTAACATTTCCAAACTGGGCCGCATCCTGCGTCAAGATCAGATGGGTTCGTGAATCGGTAAAGGCCGAGTTAGAAGAATTAATAGTAGAATTCGAAACATTTACAATAAATATTCTATGGGTTTCTCCAGCATCAATGGTGAATACGGTAGCTCGACCTGCCGCATTATCAGGAACGGTGGTCATATTCAAAACTTCTAGCGCCACACCAATCTGGGTTAAAGCCGTATCCAAAGAAGGGTGATTGACCGATATAAAAGTATAGCTGTCGCTAGGCACCGCTTGGGCATACGGGGATAATACAATTCTTGCTTTATCATCCGTGGAAGGCACAACCACCTGGGCAAAACCTGTACAGGGCAGGAAAAGCCAGACGACCCATATCCGCAATATCAAAGCTGTACTCGTAAACCTGGAGCCTGTTTTTTCCATATCCATCAGTCGCTCAAATTAAAATTAATTGATCCCACTCACGGTGGCGGAATCATCCATGCTGGGGGTTGCGGCACTGTTTTGCATGTCACCAATAAACTCCATGGCGAACCCGGTTGTATTGGTTTCAATAATCACCGCTCCCCAGAAATTAAGCATAGTAATGTCCCGACGTCCGCTACCGATGACTGCTGCCGGGTTCGTTGCCACCGGATCGATTCGAAGATGCCCGTGTTTGAAATTAGTGGTCCCAACAATGAATTGTGCAGATGAAATATTGCTCGCATTAATGACCGAGTTATTACTCCGAAATATAAAAATTCTTTCAGTGATTAAATAACTAATAGTAAATTTGATGTCTGTCCCGAAAACTGTTAAATCGCTTTGAATTGCATTGATAACCAAAC
>CAZEBI010000072.1:0-5909 GCA_964510355.1 uncultured Nitrospina sp.
CACTTCGGGGCATGAAAGCCAAGGAAAAAAACATCACAGGGGTTGGGGGGATTTGATTTTTTTGACAGATAAGAGTCCATTAAGCCGAGACAGCTTTTGCTTGCCAGATAAAGTTATTGCACACTGCCACCGGCCGCTTGGCCGGAGCGCAGGAGGTTGCCGATGGTTTTGCGATAATGTTTTCGTACTCGCTGGGTGTGGCAGTCATAATCGGTGAGCAGGGAACCTGCCAGAGTTTTCGCATCCTCTCCTTCATATCCGAGTAAACGCGCCAAAGGGGCCAATTCTTTCTGCTCTTTGGGCAGGGTATTGGTGGGAGTCTGGCGAATGATTCGCAAAGCGCATTCCAGGTTTCGCAAAAAAAGATAGCTGTCCTGAAGTTCTTGCGCCATATCCTGATCGACCAAACCCAGAGCAACAAAATTTTGCAAAGCGAAAAATGTGTTGGTTTGTCGAAGGCGCGGAAACTTTTTGCCGTGCATCAGTTGGAGAATCTGCACGGAGAACTCAATATCCGCCAAACCACCAAACCCCAGTTTTACGTTCTTGCCTTTGGTGGATTCTTTTGCCAGTTCCAGATCCATTCTTTCACGCAGGCGCGATATTTCTATAAGAGACCCATATTCGAACTTGTCCTGATAAACAAACTGATGCGCGGCCTCAACAAACTTTTTTCCTACCTCAGCATTGCCCGCAACAAATCGTGCTCGCACCAGAGCCTGTTGCTCCCAGATTCTGGCGCGGGACTTAAAATATTTTTTATAGCCTGCAACAGAAAGCACCAGTGCCCCGGCATCGCCTTCGGGCCGCAGCTCGGTATCAATTTTATAGGCATAGCCTGCCGAGGTCATT
Organism: uncultured Nitrospina sp.; assembly: GCA_964510355.1. GTDB lineage: Bacteria > Nitrospinota > Nitrospinia > Nitrospinales > VA-1 > LS-NOB. Next base: position 853 of record CAZEBI010000072.1, read on the forward strand.
TCCGCAGTCAGTTTATAGATCATCTGTGCCAGGGTAGAATAATGAGCGGAAAATCCTTCGGGTGGAGGGTCGCCTTGCCCTTCATCGTAGACCAGCAAGACATCGAGGTCTGAACCAAAATTCAATTCATGGCCTCCGAGCTTACCCATGCCAATGATGCAAAAATTATTATGATCGCAAGATTTTTGTTCCTCACAGGCGATGCGATAAACCGTCGCCAGAAAAACATCAGCGAGATTGGAAAGGTCTTCCAGGGTCCCCGCAAGGTCCGCCTCCTTGATCAGGTAGCGCACACCGATGCGAAGTTCCTCCGCCTGTTTGATGCGCCGAAGCACGCGGGACTTGGACTCAAAATCCGGCGACGATTCTAAGGCACGGTTTAAATCTTCCTGTATTTTTTCTGCCAGCTTGAATCTGTAAATGGCCTCCATATCGGTCAGCACATCCACCAGATCGGGCCGCTTGATCAAGATTTGCGAGAGCATTCCACTGCTACCAAAAAGTATAAGCAATAATTCAAGAAATTTTTCATTGCTCTGGAACAGGTTGAGAAAAGATTCTCTGGCTCCTGTCGCTTCCACAAACCGACACAGGTTCTCGATGGCGGAATCGGGTTTGGGAACCTTTCGGCACTGCTGAAACATTTTAGGAATGATGCTGTAAAACTCCTGAATGCTTTGCACAGAAGGATGCGAAAACTGCGCCCCGTCACACAAGGATTGCAAAAACCGATAAGTTCTTTTTGGGTCGGGAAGAAATGGAATTTCTGCCAACCGCCCTTCGGTAAACTGTTCCTCCCCTGCACGGGAACGGTCCCATTCACGCGAAAGGGTTTCTGCCGCTTCACGTTTTTCTTTTTCAACAAACTGTTCAGCAAATAGCGTTCCCACAAAATGGGTATGGGTTTTATATTCCTGCATCAGGTTGTCGGCTAAAGTTTTCTGGCTGTTCCCGGCTACCCTCATTTTCCGGGCCAGCACTGCAAGATCTATCTCGTTATCTGGAAGGAGGTAGGTTTGCAGGCCAAAAGTGATCTGCACACGGTTTTCCAGGTTACGCAAAAAGATATAAGCTTCACGCAGGCGGTCGTGGTCTTCCTGCATCAGGATATTTTTTTCGCAAAGGATTTTCATAGCACCCAATGAATCTCGAACGCGCAGGCTTTTATCCCTGCCACCCAGCAACAACTGATAGGCCTGGATGGTGAACTCCACCTCCCGAATGCCCCCAAACCCCAGCTTGATATTTCCCTTAGCGTGTTTTCCCTTGAGGCTTTTATTGATCTGGTATTTCATGGCCTTTATTTCCTCAATGGCCTCAAAGTCCAGACTTTCCCTGTAAATAAAGGGTTCGATCATTGTGAAAAATTCTTTACCCAGGCTTTCACTGCCCGCCGAAACACGGGCCTTGATGAGGGCCTGCCTTTCCCAGGTTCTTCCCCAGGACTGGTAATAAATTTCGCAACTGGCCAGGGAGTTCACAATTTCACCACTATTTCCTTCCGGCCGCAATTCGAGGTCCACCCGGAACACATTGCCGTCGCAGGTTATTTCGTGGAGGGACTTGGTGATGTCCAATGCAAGTTTAGTGAAGTACTCGTGATTGGAAATGCTGGTGATGGGCAATTCGTTCGCAGAGCGTGTTTCCCCTTTGCTGGAAGTATAAATATAAATCAAGTCGATATCGGAACTGTAATTGAGCTCGCGACCTCCCAGCTTACCCATGCCAAGGATGGCAAATTCTGATTCCTGCCAATTCCCATTGTCATCCTGATAAACGGGTCTGCCGAATTTTTTTTGCAATTGACGGTCAGCGTGTTCATAGGCAGCTTGCAGACAAATATCGGCGAGATTGGAAATATCTTCAACCGTTTCCTGGAACTCAACCTTACCCAGCAAGTCGCGCAATCCGATGCGTATGTATTCCCTCTTTTTAAATTTTCTCAAAACAGAAAAAATATCTTCGCTTTGGAATTCGGCCATATCATAAAAATCCCGCATCAGCATATCTTTTGATTTGGAGTTGGCCAGGGTCTCCGGGCGACTCAACCAATCTACATAGGACGGTTCCTGGAGCAGGACATCGGTGAGCACCTGGCTACCGGAAAACAAAAAAATCAGGGCTACAAACAGGGAAGGCGATTCGGTCAGCTGCGTGTACAAATGATCTTTGTCCGCAATCTTCTCTGAGAAACGCTCAAAATTGTGCAGTGCCATATCCGCGTTATGCGAACTGGAAAGCAGTTCTAATAAAATCCGGAAAAAATCGGGATATAGTTTTTCAAATTGAGCGTGACTCGCCAGGGCAATGAAGTCTTTCCAGGCGGTTTCAGGTTGACGAAATCCGGAAATCGGCAACGTCTCGTCCCAGGGTTGGCATCGATGAATCCGAGTGATCAATTCTTTGTTGAAGGTCATGAAAAATTTCTATGGAAGGTATCTATTCAGTCGGTAATTTTCTCTAGAACAACCTCTAAGCCTGCATATTACATAAAAGATGTAAATCACCCCAGCCTCTCTTTAAAAAGAGGGGTCCATTGAAGCTCTCCCTTCCACGAAGTACCCGCTTCGGGGCATGAAAGCCGAGGAAGAAATATCACAGGGGTTGGGGGGATTTGCTTTTTTCTTGAGCAGTATCCAGATTGGCACTTGCCTAATCTATCACAAAAAAAATTCCCCTGGGAAAACCCAGGGGAATTTTAAATTCAAATTTTTCGCTGGAATCAGCAGTCGTAATACATTTCGAATTCCAGAGGATGCGGCCTGAGACGCAAGGGATCAATTTCATTTTCACGTTTATATTCGATCCAGGTTTCGATCAGATCCTGGGTGAACACGTCACCTTTAAGCAGGAACTCATGATCGTCTTCTAAAGCCTGAAGGGATTGATCCAAAGAATGCGGCAAAGTGGGAATATTCGCCAACTCTTCCGGCCCAAGCGAATAAATATTCTTATCCAGAGGTTCACCCGGGTCAATTTTATTTTCAATGCCATCCAGACCAGCCATAAGCATCACTGAAAAAGCCAGATAACCGTTACAAGAAGGATCGGGGTAACGGATTTCCAATCGTTTCGCTTTCGGGCTGGGCGAGTACATGGGAATACGAATGGCCGCGCTCCGGTTACGGCTGGAATAAGCCAGGTTGACGGGCGCTTCAAAACCGGGAACCAACCGTTTGTAGGAGTTGGTGGTCGGTGCAGCAAAAGCACAAATCGCCCGGGAATGTTTCAAAATACCGCCGATATAGTGCATACCCATTTCACTGAAACCCGCATAACTGTTCCCGGCAAACAAGGGTTTGCCCTCTTTCCAGATGCTCTGATGCACATGCATCCCGGTTCCGTTATCGCCGTACATGGGCTTGGGCATGAAGGTTGCGGTTTTGTTATGTGCCTTGGCAACATTTTTAACGATGTATTTGTACCACATCAGCTTGTCGGCACAATCAACCAGCGAAGAAAAACGCATGGCAATTTCGTTTTGACCCCCGGTTGCAACTTCATGATGGTGGCATTCCATACTGATGCCAACCTGCTCCATGAGCAACATCATTTCAGAGCGGATATCCTGAAACGTATCGTTGGGAGCAACCGGAAAATACCCTTCTTTATGTCTCGGCTTGTGACCCAGGTTGGGGTCTTCATCGCGACCGGTATTCCAGGTTCCTTCAACAGAGTCGATAGAATAAAACGATTCATTCGTGGTAGAAGCATATTGAATATTATCGAAAATGAAAAATTCCGCTTCCGGTCCAAAATAGGCCGTGTCTCCGATACCTGTGGACTTGAGATAGGCTTCTGCTTTCTGCGCAATATTGCGCGGATCGCGGCTGTATTTTTCCTTGGTGATCGGGTCGACAATATTACAGATCATGCTGACCGTTGGATGCTTCATAAACGGGTCCATGACCGCAGTGGTCGGGTCGGGAATGACCAACATATCACTGGCATTAATGGCTTGCCACCCGCGGATGCTGGAGCCATCGAACCCCAAACCCTCATCAAACAAATGCTCTTCCAACTCACTGACGGGCACAGAAAAATGTTGCCAGGACCCAAGCAGATCCATGAATTTCATATCTACAATTTGGGCATTATTCTTTTTTGCGAAATCTACTGCCTCTTTGGGGGTCATTAAAGGTTCTCCTGCAAAAAATAGTGAAAGGTTATGATTATAAAAAGACGCAAAAAAAACCAGCCATCCCGGACTGAGGAATTCGCGGTTTTTCTTTTAGAAAAAAAGCTGTTTGTTGTGCGCAAGAACGGTCAAATAGCGTCTTCCCCACGCTCTCCGGTACGAATCCGCACCGTATCCTGAAGATCTATTACAAATATTTTTCCGTCACCGATTCTTCCGGTTTGTGCGGCCTGCATGATGGTATTGATCACATCTTCCACCTGACCGTCGCTGACGACGATCTCCATTTTAATTTTGGGGAGAAAATCCACCACATATTCCGCACCCCGGTACAGCTCAGTATGGCCCTTTTGCCGGCCAAACCCTTTGACCTCACTGACAGTTATTCCTTTGACCCCGATCTCGTTCAACTTGTCTTTCACTTCATCGAGCTTGAACGGTTTGATGATCGCTTCAATCTTTTTCATATTATTTCCCTCTGTATGTTCAAAAAAAATCCGGGATGGTGGACGATGGCCTTTGTGACCGGAAATTTTTCCAAATTACGATGACTCTTTTTCGCGCCCCCTAAAAACCGGCTATCTTTATATAATTCCTATATATTATTTCAATATTCATGCCAATGAGAATTGCACGACCCATTTGGCAGGCTCTTAAAGAAAGTCTATAAATTTAAAGGGATTTTATGATATGGGCGAACTATATCACAACCGATGGCTAAATTCAAACCGGGATACATGCCTAAATTTAGGGCATTAGAGGGCGGAAATGTTCAATTTTAAAGCGTTTTTCAGCCCTCATCGCTGGTTTTACTGATGCGATTGAGGGCATTTTCCAGCTCGGATCGCTTTTGCTCGATGCTTTCTTCCGGCGATTTTCGCGCTACAAATATCGGTGACGAAAAATTGAGGGTGCAACG
>CAZEBI010000072.1:5919-8210 GCA_964510355.1 uncultured Nitrospina sp.
CTGAAAGGCAGGGGCAGGATGAATCGATCCCAGGTATTTAAGACCGTTTTATTTTTCGCCCCGAAGGTCATCGGGAAAATAGGCGTTCCAGTGATTCCTGCTAACTGCACAGACCCCGACTGAGCCACACATCGCGGTCCACGGGAACCATCGGCAATAATAATAATTCTCTGATTTCTGCGCAAAACTTTAATCAGGGACCGGGCCGCAGGAACAGCTTTTTTATAAGTGGACCCCCGTATCACAGAATAACCCATCAGCGTTGCAAGACGAGCGAGAAGATCGCCGTCTTCACTCGGGCTGATGAGCAGAAAATAATCCGGGTTGCGGCGAAGATAATAAAACAGATAAAAGATTCTGCCATGCCACAAGGTGAGGATATAGGGTCCGGCAAGGTTCTTGAAATGGTTTTCTTCTTCCTCATTCAGGTTTTTGGAGCGCAGAGTCAGGCACCAGAGATAAATCAAGGCAAAAAGGATGTGAGGGATTATATAATTAAATAGAAATTTTTTCATTGGTACTCAACTCATCCATGCAGTCGACAATGCGTTTGGCAATAACCTTCATGACTCCGGGCTCTCCCAGAGTCTGCCTGATTTTAAGGAGCCGCTCGCGCACAGCCTGTTCCTTTTCGGGAGCCTGCAAAACCGCAAGCACCTCGGCGGAAATATTTTCTGCTGTCACTTTATGCTGTATCAATTCGGGCACCACTTCTTCCCCCGCGACAATGTTCACCAACCCTACCAGTGGAATTTTTACCAACCAGCTTGCCAGCCAATAAGTCAAGGGATTCAATTTGTAGATGATGACCATGGGGCAACCCAGGATACCTGCCTCCAGAGTGGCAGAACCGGATGCGATGATCAAGGTGTCACAACAGTTCATCACATCATAGGTTTCTCCCTGTATAAACTGAATGTCCAGTTCCGGATAGGCTCTCAGCCGCTCACGGATCAGATCAGGGTCGATGGAATCTGCAATAGGGAGAAGAAACTGGCAGGAACCCAGTTGAGCCCGGATTTCCTGCGCCGCCTGAACCATCACATCCAAAAGGGAATTGACCTCGTTCATCCTGCTTCCGGGCAAAAGCCCGATGGTCTTGACTTTAGGATTCAGAGAATATTTTATCCGGCTTTCTTCGCGAGTCCGGCTTGGACGAACCATGTCAATGAACGGGTGCCCTAAAAATTCCGCGTCCACCCCGGCATCCAGATACAGCTTTTCTTCAAACGGAAGAATGACAAACATCTTGCGCACAGACTCCCGGATATCCCGGATTCTTCCCTTCCTCCATGCCCAAATCTGCGGGCTGATGAAATAAAACACCGGGCAATCAAAACGTCGTCCTTGTTTTGCCAGTCGCATATTCAACGTGGGGTAGTCGATGAGAATCACCGCGTCATAACGGCGCGAGGCAATTTCTTTCATCAATACACGATAGACCCCGTAATAATGGGCAAAGTCTCCCAGCACCTCAACGACCCCAACCGTGCCCATGCGTTCGATGCCAAAGAGCGTGTCTACACCCGCTTGCCGCATACGCGACCCACCCATTCCGGTAAAGCGGGCATGAGGCAAAATCTCCTTTAAAGAAGATACAAGGTTTGCGCCATGCAAGTCTCCCGATGCTTCGCCAGCTACAATTAAAAAGTGGGGACGGTTGTCTTTCATAAAGTTCTGAAAATTTCAAAGCTTTTGAGCAGATAGCAGCAACTCGTTAAGCCGAGAATACAGTTGCTAGCAGTAAAAGCTATTGCTAAGTCGGGTCCAGCGGCACGCTGGGTTAGATGCAGGTCACAGCAATTTTTGCCTCGTTGGCCAGCTCCACAACTTTTTCTTGTTCCACCACCATGATGCGCTCGGCCTCCAACGCCAGAACCCCACCTTTAGCCAACATGCGGATGGTCTGCGGCCCAATGCCGGGGCTGTCGTAACGATAGTCCTGATTGGTTCTGCTGACTTTGATCACCACGCATTTTCCCTGAGCCAGCTCACAACCTCTTTGAATGGCCCGGTCCGTGCCTTCCAGAGCTTCAACAGCTATTACCGTTTTATTTTTTACGATGAGCGTCTGACCAATTTCCATATCCGCCAGTTTTCGGGCAATGGGCAGTCCAAATTCAATATCTTCTGACTCCTGCCGGGTCAATTTCCGGCGGGTCAGGTTGCCTTTTTGAGGAAAAATATCCGCCAGAAATTCCTTTTGGCTTAAAACTTTAAAACCTTCTTTTTCGAGTTCACCAATGACCCCTAACAATAGAACCCTGTCTTCATGCGTGGCAATATTTTTG
>CAZEBI010000072.1:8226-13011 GCA_964510355.1 uncultured Nitrospina sp.
AATTGCAGGGCTTTAAAATCAAATTTTTGCAGTTTAAAAATGATGCCCTTATCAACCTTGCCCAGAATCAACAATTCTTTCACATTTTCCTGCTGCAACGTCTTAAAGATTTTACCCGGCTGACCGACTCCGATCGCATAGCACTTTTGGGAAAACGGTGCCAGGTTGCTTTGAATTTCCTCTGAGAAACCAATGCTGACAAGTTTTATCCCGAGCTGGCTGGCTTTGCGCGCAAAATAGATGGGGACTTCTCCCGCTCCAGCAATGAGGCCTATTCTGGTGGTATGCATAATGATGGGCGAAGATTACAGAAGGTGCTTTGCTAAACAATTTGCCGAAGCCCGATATGGGCTCTGTTATTTTATTTTTTGATTAAACTGCTCAAGAATGTCCAGGGCAATTTCTAACGAATAGAGTTCATCATCCACCGCGACATTTCGAGAGCCGTCATTTTTAACACAATCAATGAAATGCTGGAGTTCAAGTTTGAGGGGATTATCTTTGTGGACAAAAATTCGTTCGACCAGCGATTCCTGTTTGTAGCGCAGTTCACCTTTGCTCATTTGATGCTCTGAAGAGGATTTGCGGTGAACATAAATTTCCTGGTCCGTGTAATCCAAAACCACAAAAGAATCTTTCTGGGTTACCGACAGGGTACGGATTTTATTCTGCGAAACCCGGCTGGCAACAATACTGGCAATGCATCCATTTTCAAATTCGAGTTGGGCGCTCACCAAATCATCTCTTTCGGAAAAAACCGAGGCTCCAATAACATGTGTTTTGGTCACCTTGGATTTAATCAGGTTAAGAACGATGTCTATATCGTGGATCATGATATCCATCACCACGCCATCATCCGTGATCCTTTTTGCGAAAGGCCCCATGCGTTTGCACTCGACAAAAATGGGCGATTCAACAATTTTATGGAGTTCCTGCACCGCCCCGTTAAAACGTTCCACATGACCGATATGCAGAACCAGGCCTTTGTCGTGGGCTATCTGGAAAAGCTCGCGGGCATGATCGAGGTCGTGGGCGCAAGGCTTTTCAAGCAGAACATGGATACCGTTATTGAGCAGTTCCTTGGCAATAGGGTAATGCAGACTCGTGGGAACCGCGACGACCGCGGCATCGACCCGCCCAAAAAGATCTTTACAGTCGGCATAGCCGGGAACACCATAATTATCATGGGCCGTCTTTCGCCGCTGAGGATCCGTATCCACCACTCCGGCAAGATCGACACCCTGAATGTCGGCTAGCACTCCAACATGATATCCACCCATTTTACCGACTCCAACCACGCCTGTTCTTACCTTCGCCACTACTTGGTCACCCCTCGTGAAGAATTTTTTATAAAGTTAACAAGATAATGAATTTCATCGAACATTTCAATTTCTGCTGCAATTTTTTCCACAGCCTGCTTGGTATTCAGTTCTGGCTGGGCAATAAACTTCAGGGCTTTTTTTATCGCCGCCCGGACATTCGGTTTGAAATTTGCCCGCTTGAGCCCCACCACATTTGCACTGAGAAGTCGGGCTCGGTTTCCCTCCACGGTGGAAAAAGGCAGGACATCCTGATTCACACCCGCAAGCCCGGCAACCATGGCATACCGACCTATTCGAACAAATTGATGGACACCAACCAGAGCCGAAATAAAAACTCTGTCTTCTACAATAACATGACCCGCTAAGCTTGTACTATTTACAATCACCACATGGTCGCCGATTTCGCAGTCATGGCCCAGATGCGAATAGGCCATGAGCAGGCAACCTTTGCCAACACGAGTCACTCCATTTTTATTGCCCGACCGATGTATGGTGACATATTCCCGGACCACCGTTTCATCACCAATTTCTACTGTGGCAGGAACATTTTTAAAATCAAGAATCTGCGGTTCCCCGCCCAGTGAGGCACCATGGAAGATTTTACAGTTCTTGCCGATGACCGTACCCGCTTCGACCAATACGTTGGACCCTAAAATTGTCCCCTCACCGATCTGGACATCGGGGCCCACGGTCGTAAAAGAACCTACCTCAACTCCCTGGGCTAATTTGGCACTTGGATGAATGACTGAACTGGAATGAATGGTCACGTTTTTAAGAATAAATCCGTTATTCATGGGCTGGCAACGGGTCGGCCCACTAACATGGGATGCAAGTAGCCCGTCAAGCTGAAAAATATCAGCCCTTGCCGAGCATTGCCTGGATGGTACATTCGGTGGCCAGGGCATCCCCTACAAACGCTTTACCCTCAAACCGGAAAAGTGTTTGCCGTTGCTTGATTTTAGTCAACTCCAGCCGTAATTGATCCCCCGGAACAACGGGCCGTCTGAATTTGGCTTTGTCTATACCGGTAAAAAACACGGAAGCCTGGCCCTCCTTGTTCAATATTTTGATCCCCAGGATGCAGGCGACCTGCGCCAGTGCCTCGATAATAAGAACACCCGGCATGACGGGGAACTCCGGAAAATGCCCCTGAAAAAAAGGTTCGTTGATCGTGACATTTTTGATGCCGACAATCCGGGACTCCATATCACATTCGATAATCTTGTCCACCAACAAAAAAGGATATCTGTGGGGAATGATCTTTTTAATCTCGTTGATATCCATCATACAAAAATCATCCTTACTCCTGAAGACTTCAGCACGCTCAAGTGCGGAACCCGCAGGTTGTTTTAGTTTTTACGGAAACTATTTATTAGCCCTGTCATAGGCCCGGATCGCAACTTTCGTCAAGTCGTTACCCTTGTTGTGATAGAGGACACCTTTCTGCTCCAGGATCATCGTATAGTTCTTCTCTTTGCCAATTTTTTTTATAATACCTATCATTTTGCGCAGAATTTTCTGGGTCATTTCTTTTTCTTTTTTGCCAAACTCCGCATTCCGGTCCTGGACATATCTTTCAAAGGCGACTTTTTCTTTGCGAAACCGGTCTTCTTTTTTCTTTTTCAGTTCAGGGTCCAGAACAAAACCTTGTTTGTTCAATTCTGCCAGCATTTTCGTGATCTTGTTCTCTCTGGCCTTGATTCGTTTTTTCTCTTTTGTGAAATCCGCTTTGAATTTACCAAAACCGGTTTTCCACTCCTTGGTACTGGCCACCGCTTTTTGAATATCCACAAATCCTATTCGGTCATCCGCAGCAAAAGACGAAACCGGGCCACAAATGAAAAAACCTGCAAAGAGCAGAAAACAGATGATTCTGGATGTCCGAAAAATTATTGACCGCATAAACCTGATCCTCTTATTATAAAATTTAAATTTCAAAGGGTGTCTCTATTTATTCGGCAATTTAGCCTCGGGCAACCACTAAGCGTCGAGTTGATCGGTAAACACCCACCCGCAAAACAAACACGGCCCACTTTCTGGTGGCTCGCGGTGGCCAAAAACAATTTTTAGAGGCTCCCTAAAATGCACTTCCTGCCGAGAAATGAAATTCTGCCGCATTTTCACCGGTTTTTTGATCCAGCTTGATGCCGTAGGCAAAACCCAGCGGGCCAAAAGGACTGATAAAACGAATGCCCGCGCCTACACTGCTGCGCATTTCCCCTAAATCAAAATCGGTGGCCGTGGTGCTGGTGTCAAAACCCTGACCATAAATATTTCCACGGTCATAAAACAGAAAACCACGAAAAGACTTGGTAAAAGGATACTGCACTTCCAAGTTAATAAGGAGCGATTGATTGCCTCCTATCGGATCGCCGTCACTATTTTTTGGTCCGACGTTTTGAATAGTAAAGCCCCGCAGGGAAGTCGGCCCCCCCATAAAAAATCTTTCAAACGCAGGCAGTGTGTCTCCGCCGTAGGCATCGGCGTAATTAACCCGACCATGAGCCGCGGCAACCAGCTTTCCTATCAGAGGACGATAGTACGTCACTTCGTAAAAATATTTGGTGAATTTGGTGCCTCCCAGCCCGGCAAGCTCAAATCCTATCACATGCCTCCACCCCGTGGAAGGGTTTAAAAAATTGTCCCGCGAGTCATGAACATATGACGGCGCGACTCTGCTGGTCGTGCGAGTCTCATTTTTAAAGAACTCTGTTACATCCGCAGCGTCGACTCCCGTCACCTCTACATTTTCAAATCGATATCTAAAATTAACCGAATCGTACTCGGAAACATTTTTGCCCAGTCGAAAACCAGCACCCACAGATCGCGCATCGAAGCTGAGAAAATCCTGATCTCTGTTGAACGCGTCGAGTCCCAATGAAATTTCGGAATCAAAGAGTCGTGGCTCGGTAAAACTTAAATTAAAATCCGCACGGATGGATGACAACAAGGTAGTCAGGCTCAACCTCTGGCCATTGCCAAACAGGTTATTTTGCGAGATAGATGCGTTAAAAATCAAATTCTCGACCGAGCTAAAACCGGCCCCCACCGAGAAGTTCCCGGTCGGCCTTTCGGTCACTGTTGTGAGAACATCGATGAGGTCGGGGTCCTGGCCTCTATGGGTATCGATCTTGACATCTTCAAAGAAATTGAGATTGTTGATCCGTTGTTTGCTCCGCTTCAACTTGGAGCTATCAAAAAGCTCCCCTTCCCTCAGCCTGAATTCCCTGCGGATAACATTGTCCCGCGTTTTGACATTTCCCAAAATTTCAATATTGCCGACGTAGACCTTTTTACCTTTATCAACTTCAATGGACAGGTCAACAGTTCGATCCTCGTCGTTTAACTGGGAAATCGGGTTCGCGTCAGCGTAAGCATAACCTTTTTGGGAGTACAAGTCGGTGATCGCCAAAATATCCTGGCGGAGCTGAGATACATTATAGATTTCACCGACCTTGGTCTG
>CAZEBI010000073.1:0-12751 GCA_964510355.1 uncultured Nitrospina sp.
GTGGTATCATTTCCTCGGCTTTCATGCCCCGAAGTGGGTACTTCGTGGAAGGGGGAGCCTTAATGGACCCCTCTTTTTAAAGAGGGGCTGGGGTGATTTAAAAACCTATAGCTTTTTTCTGTTATGAAAACTCGACTACAAAAAATAATTGCTGATGCCGGTTTGGCTTCCCGCCGTGAAGCGGAAAGATGGATTGAACAAGGCAAGGTCAGTGTGAACGGCCAGGTTATTACCCAGTTGGGTTCCCTGGCGGACCCGGCTAAGGACCGCATCAAGGTCGAGGGAAAATCGATACCTCGCAATCAGGAACCGGCCTACATCATTCTGAATAAACCCACAGACTGCTTGACCACAACGAATGAAGACAAGCGGGGGCGAACGACAGTCATGGAATATGTCAAGGTAGTGCAGACCCGGGTTTTTCCTGTGGGCCGGTTGGATTACAACACCCAGGGGTTATTGTTGTTCACCAACGATGGCTTGCTTTCAAAAAAACTGTTGGACCCCCGGTATGGCGTGAAGCGAACCTATAAGGTCAAGGTGTCGGGGGTTCCCAATGAGAAAACCTTGAAAAGGTTGGCGCGTGGGGTGCACCTTGAGGACAGCCAGTTTAAGCCCATCGAGGTAAGGGTACAAAGGGCCAGTGGTAAAAACTGCTTTCTCATTTTGACTCTGACGGAAGGGAAAAACCACCACATCAAAAGAGTGTGTGAACATATCGGGCATCCGGTGATCAAACTTCAGCGTACCCATTTTGGCGGATTAAACCTGACAGGGCTTCCCCTGGGGGCCTGCCGGTTTCTCAGCCCCAAAGAAATCAAGTCGCTGAAAAATCTTGTCGCAAAGGAACCCGAACCGCTCAAGACACGCAGAAAGAAACGGGCATGAACAGGATTTCATTGAGGTTTTTTCTGCCTCTGCTGATGGGTTGTTTCCTTCTCATTGGCTCTAATGATACCGAAGTGTTTGCACAACAGGCAATGGACGGTGTTTATGAGGGTTTTGCAACCGTTCAGGTGAAGCGGGAAAACTATGTGGTTGCCCGGGAAAAAGCCGTGAGCCGCGCTTTGAAGAATGGGCTGGTAGAGGCGTTGAAAGAAATACTGGGAGACGATGAGTTTGAAGCCAACCAGAGAGATCTGCGGAAAATTTTGCGACGTGCTTCCAAATATGTAAAAAGCTATCGGTTTTTGGATGCGTATGACGACCCGGTCAATAAAACCAGTGACGTGAAATTGGAAATGCGGTTTTTCTCCTCCGCTGTGAGTCAGGCCCTGGCAGGTCTGGGAGTGATTGCCGGTCCTGTCAGTGAAAATAAAGTGGTCCTGCTGATCAATGAAAAAAGTTTTACTTCTGCTCCGGTTGCCTCTTTTTGGGATATCGTTCCCATTTCGGAAACTCAGCTTGCCAAAAACCTGATGGAAGAGGGAATAGAAGTGGTAAGCCGGGAGCAACTGCGCGAGACGATCACCGAAAGAACCGTCCTCAAAGCGATCAAAGGCGATCTGGGTTCTACCCGGAATATAGGGTTGAAAGCGGGTGCTGATATCGTTATCGTGGGTACGGCGGTATCCAGCTTGCGTGGAGAAAGTGAGGGCACCAAAACCGTGCAAGCTAATATCAATGTCAAGGCTGTGTCGACTCTGGAGTCTTCGTTGATCGCGGCCAAGACAGATTTTTCTACCATCAAACATGAATACGCTTTGCAGGCTGAATTGCAGGCTTTTGATATTGCCAGTAAAAAACTGGCGGATTTTCTCATCCCATCGTTCCACCGCTATTGGGAAAAGGGTGTGGAGGTGCCGGTGAAAAAAGCTCCTGAAGCTCCACCGTTGTCCATGTCGGATATGTGAAACCAGCGTGACGCTGGACCCGACATGAAGGCAAATCCCCTCAAAACCCCTGTGATACTCCCTCCTCGGCTTTCATGCCCCGAAGCGGGTACTTCGGGGGAGCTTCAATGGACCCTTCTTTTACAAAGAGGGGCTGGGGTGATTTAGAAACTTTTGCGCAATATACGGGCTAGGGGTAGCCAGGAAAAAATAGAAACCTGTTTTTGTGTCCTTATAAACAGAGGCTTCCTACAAATGGACCAAGAAAAAAATAAAAACCTGCTTTTCGTTTCTTTTGCAGTGATTCTGGGTGTCTGCGTGGTGCTTTATTTTTCCCGTCGCGTGGTGGCTCCCTTTTTTATCGCTTTTGCTCTGGCTTATCTGCTGGACCCTTTGGTCGACCGGCTGGTGGCTCTGAAACTTTCCAGAACCTTTTCTGTTTTGTTTTTGATGCTGTCTTTTTTCTGTCTGGTGGGGGTGGGTGTGGTTCTGTTGGTTCCAACCTTGAGCATGCAGGCGGAAAACCTCGCAAAAGATATCCCTGTCTATGCTGGAGCCTTTCAGGAGTGGATTCGCCCGCTGCTGGATTTGGTCAGCGGGCTGGATTCCGTGAAGGTCGAAGAACTTCTCAATGAAGGGCTGTCACGTTTTGGAGAACTGCCGATGAAAGCCCTGCAGTTTTCCGGTAAATTTATCTGGGGCTCGATTTCCAATCTGTTTAATATTGTTTTGATGTTTGCCAATCTGGTGATCATTCCCGTCGTGATGTTTTATTTGTTGCGTGATTTTGATCCCATCAACGAAAAATTGTTGCGGCTGGTACCTCCCCGGTTTCAGGAAAAGACCAAAGATATTGTTCGGGAGATCGATCAGGTTCTTTCGCGTTTTGTGCGTGGGCAGTTGGTGGTTGCGGCTTTGATGGCAACGATGTATTCGGCAGGTTTGTTTTTGTGTGACACTCCGCTCAGCCTGTCACTTGGGATGATGGCCGGACTGGCTAACCTGGTTCCCTATCTGGGGCTGGTTTTGGGTTTTGTGCCCGCTGCGATCATGACTTATATTCACACGCAGGAGTGGTTGCCGGTGCTGGGTGTTGCAGGGGTCTTCGCATTTGTTCAGGCCATGGAAGGAATGCTTATCACACCGCGTGTGGTGGGCGAAAATATCGGCCTGCATCCGGTGGCTGTGATTTTTGCCGTTTTACTGGGCGGGGAATTGTTTGGAATTACAGGTATGATACTGGGTGTTCCGGTTGTCGCCGTCCTCAATGTCCTCATGGCACGCGGCATTGTGCAATACAAA
The DNA here is from genome assembly GCA_964510355.1 of uncultured Nitrospina sp. Classification (GTDB taxonomy): domain Bacteria; phylum Nitrospinota; class Nitrospinia; order Nitrospinales; family VA-1; genus LS-NOB. Next base: position 3,135 of record CAZEBI010000073.1, read on the forward strand.
GCTTCATCGTTATATTCCTCCTAACTGCTAGCCGCAGGGGCGACTGGGCAACGACTTGTTGGGCCGCCTGTACTTCCCCCACTCGCCAGCAGAAGTTATTGCAAGCTGGCCCCACGCCTAGTGGTAACCTACTGTTTTTATTGCTCTTTTCGCTTGACCTCCGGTAACATATTGATTATATTGACCTTCAATAGCGGAAATCTGTGTTCCGCTAACCATCCTCCCCTGTGAGGGGGCCACGCCTATTGGAGATTTATCATGAATCGCGTTACCACCCATCCCTTATCCGTAACAAGATTATTCAGTGCTATTCGAGGCAACCTCGAACAACGTGCTTACAGCCCGCAAACCATCAAAGCCTATCTTGGGCAGTTGCGGCATTTTGTGCGGGACAAAAACCTGACCAATCCGCAGAATGTTTCGAGTGACAATATCAGAGCTTATCTGGAAGGCCTTGTTGATGCAGGAAAATCAAGGTCAACGGTGGATCAGGCCTATAACGCTCTGAGTTATTTTTATATGGCAGTCTATAACCACGACCTCATTTTGGAGGGGTTCAAACGTCCACGCAAAAAGAAATTAAAACCTGTGGTGCTGACGGTCAGTGAAGTGCGCAAAATAGCGATCTCGGCAGAGAACTTGAAGCACAGGCTGATGATAGAGCTGGCCTACACAGCCGGTTTGCGTGTCTCGGAACTGGTGGGGGTCAAGGTCCAACATATGAACCTCAATAAATTGCAGCTGTTTGTGCCGGGAATCGGCAAGCTGGGTGCACGCACGACCATTCTTTCCAATGGCCTCAAAGATGCCCTGCAAAGGCAGGTGGGCAACAAAAAACCGGGCGACTATTTATTCCCCAGCGAACGTGGCGGTAACCTGACAACCCGTAGTGTTACCAAATTTTTTAAAGCCGCATTGAACACATCAGGAGTGGAAAAACAAGTCACACCCCATTCACTGCGCCAATCGTTCACCGCGTTCATGCTGGCTAAGGGCACCGAACGCATGGCAGTACAAACCCTGTTAGGCCGAAGAGCCCTCTAACCACTAGGCGTGGGGCCAGCTCTGCATTGCTCGTAAAGCAAACAGTGCCATCAAGCGCAATACTTTAATGATTTCTCCAGACCAAGGGCAGCTGGGCAAAGGCTTATTAGGCCGAGATTATTCTCTGCTCGCCAAATAAAGCGACGGCACACTGGCCCCACGCCTAGTGGAGGTAGTCGTATTTCATGTTGCGGCGTTGGGGGATGAAACCGCCATCGGTGATGAGTCGCCTGATTTCTTCTTCGTTCATGCTGTAGACGGTTCCTGCCGAGGCGACCACGTTTTCTTCCATCATCGTACTGCCCATATCGTTGGCTCCGTAATAAAGCGAAACCTGCCCGATTTTTGGCCCCTGGGTCACCCATGAAGATTGCAGATTGTTGAAGTTGTCGAGAAATATCCGGCTGATAGCCAGGGTCTTGAGATATTCGAACCCGGTCACTGCGGTTGTTATCTTGCTGTCTCCTTGCAGTTGTGTGTTTCCCGGCTGAAAGCTCCAGGCAATGAAAGCGGTAAACCCTTGGGTTTTATCCTGCAATGTTCGCAGCCGGTCAAGATGCTCGATGCGTTCTTTGAGGGTTTCGACATGACCGAACATCATGGTTGCGGTAGTGGGGATGTCCATACCGTGAGCGTGTTCCATGACTTGCAACCATTCATCGGTTGTGCATTTTTTTGGGCTGATGATTTTGCGTACCCGATCAACAAGAATCTCCGCTCCGCCGCCGGGTATGGAGTCCAGCCCCGCCTGTTTGAGGCGTGTCAGTGTTTCATCGAGTGAGAGCTTGGATATGCGACTGGTATGAATGATTTCTGCCGGAGACAGGGCATGCAGATGAATGCCGAAACGTTGTTTGATTTTTTGAAACAGGTCTTCAAAATAATCGATCTTTAAATTGGGATGATGTCCGCCTTGCAGGAGAATCTGGTTGCCTCCGGCTGATACGGTCTCCTCAATTTTTTGCGCGATGGTTTCAAAGGGCAGGACATACGAATCGGCATCCGACTCCTTGCGGTAAAATGCACAGAAAGAACAATCGGTAACGCAGACATTGCTGTAATTGATATTGCGGTCAACGATATAGGTGATGGTTTTATCGGCTCTTTTTTTTCGGGCCAATCTGGAGGCGACATTTCCGAGAAGCAGGATGTCGGTTGTGGAAAACAGTTTCAGTGCCTCATCCGGTGAGATTCGCTGACCGGCAAGAGCCTTTTCGAGGATGGGCTCAATCATGATGTTTTGTTGCAATGGATTTCAAGATGGTTGTCATCGAGGTCGTTAAAATAAATGGACTCTCCATCGCCACGTGTTACGGGGCCGTTATCGATTTTCACGTTTTTTGTTTGCAGCTCTTTGACGATATTATCAAAGTCTTCGGCACTGGCTTCAAAGGCGAGATGCAGGTATCCGTCTTCACTGAGAAGGTGCATCGCCTCTTTGACTTTCAGGTCCGGGGCTTCAAACAGGGCGATGGCGGCGTTGCCGGTTTCCAGCATGATATGCCGCAGTCCTTTGGAAAACCTGTGGGTGACGCTGAACCCGAGTACATCCGTATAAAAACGCTCGGCGCGGTCCAGGTCGGCCACATTTAATGCGATGTGATGAATGCCTTTGAGTTGCATGGGTCGAAAAGCTAAAGGGTGCCGGGGCCCGCGGCCATCGATGAATTCAGGCCGTCAATGCCCGTGTCTACCATTGCCTCTTCATCCGTCACAACAAAAATATGGTAGCCAAATTTGCTTTTGATGGGGCCTTGAACTTCACCTACCGGGGCTTCCATAGCGGCTTTTTCCAGTTCGGGAGCGGAGGAGTTATGTTCGAGAAACCCAAGATCACCGCCTTTATGGCGGGTTCCGCAGGCGCTGTATTTTTTTGCCATTTTGGCAAATACTTTGAACAGCATCGCGCGGTCTTTATACTCATCTTCGTTGAGGTGATCGATAAGCACTTTGGCAAGATCTTCGGTACTCAAAACAATGTGGCTGACTCGAATGGACCGTATCGACATATCGGAATCCCCGCTGGGCATGGATATTGATAAAAACTATTTATGAAGTACATATTATACTCGCTGCTAGCCGCAGGGGCAACTGGGCAATGACGTGTTGAGCCGAGAAAAACGGTTGTTAGCCAGATAGAGCCATTGCCAGTCGGCTCCACGCCTAGTGGTAGTGAAGTTCCATAGCTTCCAGAAGGGATGCCACGGTGTATTGTTCCGGCACGATATCCACAGTTAATCCGGCATCCTGAGCGGTTTTTGCCGTGATGGGGCCGATGCAAGCGATTTTGGTTTCTTTGATTTCGGGCAGGAATTTTTCGTCGATCAGCGTCAAAAAATTTTTAACGGTGGAAGAAGAGGTGAAGGTGAGGACATCAATGCTCCCTTCTTTGAGTCTCTTTTCCAATGCTTCTACTGATGGGGAAGCCAAGATGGTTTGGTAAGCGGGCACGACATCGACAACAGCTCCCATTTTCCGCAGTTGTTCGGGCAGGATCTCGCGGGCAACCTTAGCACGCGGTAAAAGAAATCGCTGGCCTTTGACGTTTTCGATGCTCTCGATCAGGGATTCGGCAACAAAATTTTCGGGCACCACATCCACACGAATTCCCAGGTTGCGGACTGCCTCGGCGGTTTTGGGGCCGATGGCGAAGATGCGCACTCCTTTTAATTCGCGGATATCCTGTTCAATCGTTTTGAGCCGTTCGGCAAAAAACCGTACGCCGTTAACGCTGGTGAATATCAGCCCATCGTATTGAGACAGGTTGTTTAGTGCGTTGTCTAAAGGAGCCCAGTCATCCGGGGCGATGGTTTCGATCACCGGAAAAAAGAAGGGCTCGGCACCCAATTCTCGTAAATGGTCGATCATGGTTTCGGCCTGATCGCCTTTACGGGTGATGACCACGGTTTTGCCGAACAGGGGCAGGTGCTCATACCATTCGATGATGGATTTGAGGTTCACCACTTCTCCGATGATGGTCAGGGCCGGGGGCAGAATTTTTTCTTTCGCGGAAATTTCAACAATGGTGGCAAGGGTGCCGATCCAGGTCTTCTGCCGGGCTGTGGTGCCCCATTGCACGACAGCGATGGGGGTATCCGGGTTTTTGCCGAACCGCATGAGTTTTTCGACAATCAAAGGAAGTTTGCGCGCTCCCATGAGAAAAACCAAAGTCCCGGCGCGGGCGGAAATTTTTTCCCAATCGATATGGATATCGCCCTGCTTTTTTTCGTTGCTTGCTGTGATGACAGTGAGGGTGGAAGAAAGATGACGGTGGGTGAGCGGGATGCCGGCATAAGCGGCAACCCCGGTTACCGAGGATACACCGGGAACAATGATGAAAGCTATGCCGACTGCCTGGACGGCCTGAATCTCTTCGCCCCCGCGTCCAAATAAGAAAGGGTCGCCGCCTTTTAAGCGGACTACGGTTTTCCCTTCTTGAGCTTTGCTGATGAGCAGATGATTGATCTGCTCTTGTTCCATAGATGCCACGCCTTCTTTTTTCCCCACATAGATCCTTTCTGCTGATCCTTGCGTGAAGCGGAGCATATCCGGGTTGACCAGATGGTCGTATAAGATGACATCGGCTTTTTGCAGCCACTGTTTTCCAGCCAGGGTCAATAGGCCGGTATCACCGGGTCCGGCACCGACTAGAATTACTTTGCCCTGTTTATTTTTTGAAGTATTCATTTTCAGGGTTGTCACCTGTGGAAGATGTCTTAAATTGTGATTTCATTCCTGCAATGCCTCCAGACTGCTTAACCAACTGTTAAAGCCTGCACACCTCTGCCGTAAAACATCCAAACCAATTTCTTTGCAAATATTGGGACCATGAACAGTTTTTATGTAATTTGCCTTATTAGCCAGTCGCTTCGATGGGGCCGTGTGGGGCGAATCATTAATTCTTTCGGGATCATTGTTAAACTGATCAAGTACAGTTTTGGCCCAATTTGCCAGCCCCGTTTGGTTAATGTTGTTTTCTATCGCTTCTGGTGAGGAAAAGAGTATTCCTTCAAATTCGAACATTTGAAGATAAGGAATAATTTGATTTTGCAGGGGGGAGGCGACACAAGCTATTATTTTCTGTTCTAACGACTCTTTGGTTTCGCCATCCTCTTTACCGCTGAAACCATAGAAATCGTAAAGAGTCGTTACTTTGTCAAAGTTGTTGGCAAGAAGATTTAAATCTTTTTCGATCCTGCGTAAAGAAACATTACCCCCGTTTTTACCTAACAATATTGCTTGAACATAGATGTTAAGGTTTTGGAGATAGGGTGTTACCACTGTTTTTACAAATTGTTCCTCGGTTTGTCCTTCTACAGAAATAGCCAATCTCACCACTGAGGACGGCCTCCGATCAGGTTCTTGGCCCATATATCGCCCATGCCATAATCATCCAACCAGTCATTCAGTGAATCTTTTTCAAGCCGCTCAAAAGTGGATATCCCGTCCTCCGCATCGACAACAATAAAGTCTTCCGGCGCAAATAGATTAGCAAAAGCCACTGACTGAGTTGAACATATGACCTGTGTTTCTTTGGCGGTTGCTTGGATAATATCTGCTAATATATTTAGTGCCGCAGGGTGTAATCCCAGTTCAGGCTCATCAAGTATGATGGTGTCCGGTCTGCGAGAGGCAGGTTGTAAAAATAGGGTTGCAAGGCAGATAAATCGGGCGGTTCCATCTGAAAGTATATTGGCACTAAATGGGTTTTCATGCTTGGTGTGCGTCCAACGTAGAATGATGTTTTCATCTCCCTTCTCACCACCAGGCTCAAGGTAAAAGTCGTGAAAAAACGGGGCGACTGAATGAATTGCTGAAACAATTTGTTGATAAGACTGTCTGCAAGTTTCAGATTTACTCGTTTTAAGGTAATACAGAAATGGTGCAATATTTGCGGCATCTTTTTCGAGATAGTGATAACTATTCAGTTTATTGGTTTTCTTAAACCTTGCTTGATTGCTGGTATCGTGAAAGTGGTAAACCCGGCAGTTATCAAGGTAATCTTTTGTGTGTCTCATTACAGGTATACTATCCGGACGTTCTCCAGAAACGAAACCACTCTCACCTTTTTTGGGGTATAACTGCCATGGTCTACTTGATCCAACAAAAGTGCAGTATTCGTCGTTAAATATCAAAGAATCATCATCTAGATTAGGGGAAAATTCAACGTGGTAACTATTATTTCCAACCTCCAGGTTAAACATCATCTGGCTGGTTTGTTTTGTGCCGAAATGAAAGAAACGTTCAGCGCCTCCTTCTGTTTCCACATAGTTCCGTAATTTTCCCTGCGATAGATTACCCAGGAATGTGAAGAGTGAAATCAGGTTGGTCTTGCCCACCCCATTTGCGCCAATCAATATGTTGATGTTTTTCATGCATAGGTCGAGCTTGGCTATGGACTTAAAGCCTTCGACCTTGATGTGTTGCAGATTTTTGCTTTCACCAGTCATATTTGTCTCTTGCTAACTTTTCTTTAGTTGCCGGGATACGATCATTAACCTTTTTCATTTGCGTGATCAATTTATTATAGCTGTTAGTTTAGCGAATTAGGCCGTTGAATGCGAATGCAGGTGGTTTGCGAGGTTGGCAAAATCTTCGAGCGAGAGGGTTTCTCCCCGTCGGTTGAGGTCAATGCCAGCTAACCGGGTCTGGCCGTTGTTTTCGCTGAACAGGTGTTGCCAGTCTTTTAAATTATTTTTCAGCATTTTTCTTTTATGAAAAAATGCGGAATGCACCAGTTTAAAAAACAGTTTTTCATTTTCCACCTGCACTTTGGGTTGCGGCAGGGGGCGTAGCGCGATGAGGGAAGAGGTGATTTTGGGTTTCGGCGAAAAAGCAGTGTTGGGAATTTCAAGCAAGCGCTGAACCTCACAATAATATTGCACATAGACAGAAAGCGAGCCATAGGACCGCTGACCGGGCTCGGCTACCAGTCGGTCTACCACTTCTTTTTGCAGCATCAATGTCATGGAGCGGATGCTGTTGCGGTAATGGATCAACCTTTTCATGATATGGGTGGCGGCGTAATAGGGCAGGTTGGAAACAATGTTGATCCCTGTTCCGAGACAACTGTAGTCAAACTTTGCCGCATCGCCTTCAAGCAATTTAAAAGAGGGCCTATCGCCGAAACGGTTTTGCAGGTCTTTGGCGAGTTTCGGGTCCACTTCAATAGCGGTCAGCGAATCGGTCTGCTCAAGCAGGAGTTGGGTGAGGGCACCCGTTCCCGGCCCGATCTCCACCACAGTTTCCCCCGGCTGGATATGAGCCAGTTGCACGATGTTATGGGCAATGTTGAGGTCAATCAGGAAATTTTGCCCGAGCCGCCTTTTCTTCATCGCATGGGTAGGGTGGATTGGGACAATCGGGCCGCAGTTCGCAAAGCCATTTTAAGATTCTCGGCGCAGGCTTTGTTCCTTCCGGCGATATCGAATGCGGTGCCATGATCGACGGAGGTTCTTAATATGGGCAGGCCCAGGGTGATGTTCACGCCTTGTCCGGCGGAGTCCATTTTTACGGGGATCATTCCCTGGTCGTGATACATGCAGACCACAGCGTCATACTTTTTAGAATCGGGTCTGCCAAACAGGGCATCGGCGGAGAAAGGCCCACTGGCCTGGATGCCTTCTGTTTGCGCGATTTTCAGTGCGGGCAAAATGTGATCGGCTTCTTCCTGGCCAAAAATGCCGCCATCGCCGCCGTGTGGATTGAGCCCGGTCACAGCAATACTGGGAACATCGGTCACATACCGGGTCAGCCATGTGTGCGTCAGACGAATGGTGTCGAGCACCCTTTCTTTGGTGATAAGAGCTTTGACTTCTTCCAGAGGGACATGGGTGGTGACAAGCACGACTCTCATTGAGTTGCCCGCCATCATGAGTGCGGACTGTTTGGCCTTTGTGAGATGGGCCAGCAGTTCGGTATGTCCGGGAAAAGGATAGCCCGCAAGATGCAGGCTCTTCTTATTAATGGGCGCTGTAGTGATGGCTGAGACTTCATCTTTGAGTGCCAGGTCCACAGCGGCTTTGATCGCCTCATAACTGGCTTGACCAGCTTGCGCGCTGGCTTTGCCCATGGGAATATTTTCGGGTACGTTGTTGAGGTCGATGACATCAATGGTGCAGGTCTGGTACCAGCCTTCATCAGGACGGTTGATGGTATGAACCAGAATTTCCGGAGCATACTTCTTTGCGGTCGCCTGGAGCAGGCGTGCATCACCGATGACCACTGCCTGAGAATGCAACGGTAACGTATCATCCTGAAATGCTTTGACGATGACCTCGGGGCCGATCCCTGCCGGGTCTCCCATGGTCAATGCGATAATAGGTGTTGAATCCACAGTTCTAACCCTAAATAAGGATTGGGAACACCACAAATTTAAGGAGGATTATTTCCTTAATTTATGAATTTTCCCTTTGGTTTTTTTTGTTGGCCCGGAAGGGTTCGGGCTTGCATCCAGGATTTTTTTATCCACGTTGCTTTCATACTCTTTGAAATTTTCTATAAACTGGTTTGCAAGTTCCCGGGCTTTTTCATCGTAGGCTTCCGGGTTTTTCCAGGTGCTCCTCGGTTGCAGGATTTCGTCCGGAACCTCTTTGACCTTAAGCGGAATGTGCAGGCCGAAAACCGGGTCTGCCTTGGTTTCTACCTGATCCAATTGGCCTTCGAGAATAGCTTTGATCATCGTCCGGGTGTATTTGATTTCTATCCGGTGTCCGACCCCATAAGGCCCTCCTGTCCATCCGGTATTCACCAGCCAGCAGGAGACATTATGTTTGGCAATCCTTTCACCCAGCATATCCGCATAAACGGAAGGGTGCAGGGACATAAACGGGGCACCAAAACAGGTGCTGAAAATTGCTGTGGGTTCGCGGCTTATGCCTTTCTCGGTTCCCGCCACTTTAGCGGTGTAGCCCGATATGAAATGATACATGGCCTGCTCCGGGGTGAGTTTGGAAACCGGAGGCATAACTCCATACGCATCGCAAGTCAGCATGATCACGTTGTTCGGGTGGCCCCCCATGCCATTGAGTACGGCATTTTTAATATGGGTGATGGGGTAGCTGGCCCGGGTGTTTTCTGTGAGGCTGGCATCATCCAGATTGAGCCTGCGTGTATCCAGATCTAAAACCACATTTTCAAGCAGGGTGCCAAACCGGCGGGTGCATTCATGGATTTCGGGTTCTGATTTCTTGGACAGGCGAATCACCTTGGCGTAACACCCACCTTCAAAATTGAAGACACCCCGATCACTCCACCCATGTTCGTCATCCCCGATCAATTTGCGTGCAGGGTCGGCGGACAAGGTGGTTTTCCCGGTGCCGGAAAGACCAAAAAATACTGCCGAGTCGCCTTTTTTGCCGATATTGGCGGAACAATGCATGGACAGCACGGACTGTTTTTGTGGTAGCAGATAATTCAAAATGGAAAAAACGGATTTTTTGATTTCTCCGGCATAACTTGTGCCGCCGATCAAAACCAATTGTTTGCCAAAATCAACGATGACAAAAACCTCTGAATTGGTTCCGTCAATTTCGGGCACGGCTTCAAAGCCGGGAACCTGAATGCACAGGCCA
>CAZEBI010000074.1:0-12686 GCA_964510355.1 uncultured Nitrospina sp.
TATATGTTTTCTTTTCTTGCAGGGAGAATGTAATGGCTCATTTACCGGGTTGTGAGCCTAATCCGTTTTCCAGCACCTGTAATCATATTCAGTATTGTCTGGAATCACCAAATGAAGCTGTTTGCACTGCTTATGATAATTTTTGCATAGACAACCAGAGTAATGCGATTTGCGCTGGCATTAACGATTCTGTTGTTTGCTCTATCGATTCATTTTTGAATCTTTGCAATAATTTTTGTCTTTCAAATCCTCTGGATTCTGCTTGTTTGAATGTTGAAGCTTTAAATGTCTTTTTTTCTGTGGATGATACTTTTCAGGTTTATTTTCAGCTGTCTGGATTTTTGGTTGGGTTATCGGCTGTTTATTTTGGATGGAATAGAGTCAGGGGGTTATTACGTTAAATGGAATTGACTGAGTTTTTTATAAAGCTGATTGTTTTAGGATTTACTACGGGAGCAATTTGTAAAATGTTGCTCAAGTAGTGATTGATCTTTGTGGCCGCAAAGTTGTTGGACGTTTGTTTTTTATTAATAATTTTATGGAGTTCGAATTATGAAAAGGTTTATGGGTAGGACTTGGCAATATGTCAAGAATGTTGGAACCAAGGTTGTTAAAGCAGGAAAGTTGGTTATTGCTGGTGCAGGAGTAGGTGTAGGTTATGTTACTGCTTCTGCTAATCTGGCTCATGCACAGCTTACGCCTAATTTTAGTCTTGATTTTGCGCAAGCTGAAACGGATTTTAATTCTGCCGCATTGTCGGTGCTGACGTTTACCCTGGTCGTTTATGGGTTTCATCAGCTTTGGAAATTGATCCGGGGTCGGTAGGATTTGTTGTTTAGCTAAATAGGGGGCCGGGATTTTTTCCTTTATTAGGGAATTGTCCCGGTTTTCTTTCCAAAGAAGAATTTAACCGGCTCCCCTTCAAAAAAGAGTCAGGGAATTATTTCTCTTTGCTCAATATTTTCTAATTCGTTACAACCCCGCCGTTTAAATTCAAGGTGAGTGCGAGTGTAGCGAGTTCCTGCCACCCTTATTACCTCGTACCACAAATCATCCTAAACGGCTTGAAGACCCAAAAGGAACCAGAATTTTGATCAGCTCTATACGAATGTCATATAGGGTCTTTATCTTTTCATAGGCCATCAATATTTCTTTCCTATTGCTTCTCTTAATTTTTTTCAGTATTTTCTTTATAACATGGCTTCATTACGTTGATTGGGGGTTTTTTCGCTAAAAACCACTTAAAAATTACGGGGGCTGTGTTTAGTTTCAACTAACTTTGAGGCAAATCTTCTCCCTAACGTCTGATGCAGGTTATAGATTTTTTATGCTAGATGGAGGCTATTATGAGCAGTGGTAAACTTGAGTTTATTTCAATCGACAAAGTAACTTTAGATACAAATAACCCTAGAATAAAAAAGTACTTAGAAAAGAAGAAGAAAATTACACCGGAAGATATGTATTTAGCATTAGGTCAAGGAAGCTATGACACTGAATCAGGAAGCACCACTTCATTTATGAGCTTGAAAGAGTCAATAAGAACCAATAGAGGTATTATTAACCCGATAATAGTAGATGAAGCGTCTTCAGGAGAATATGTTGTTATTGAGGGAAATACCCGCGTTGCAATTTACAGAGAATTTAAGGAAAATAAAATTCCGGGGGATTGGGGTAGGATTCCTGCTTTAGTAAAGGTTAACTTATCCGAATCTGAAAAAAATTCAATTCGACTTCAGGCGCACTTAGTAGGACCGAGGCAGTGGGATCCTTATTCCAAAGCTAAATACCTATGTGAATTAAGAGATGAGCATAGCTTAACTTGGGAGCAGGTAGTTAACTACTGCGGAGGAAAGAAAAGGGAGTTAGAAAATTATGTTGCGGCATATAGAGATATGGAAAAATACTATCGAGCTGTTATCTCGGATGATGGGGAATTTGATACAACTCGATTTAGTGCTTTTGTAGAGCTACAAAAATCTGGAACGAAGGAAGCTATTGTTTCAAATGGTTACACACTGGAGGATTTTGCAGATTGGGTTAATAAAAGGTTGATCGATCCGTTAAATACTGTACGAAAACTCCCATTATTTTTACAAGATGAAGCATGCAAGCAAACCTTTTTGAAACACGGGGCGAGAGAAGCAGAAAAGCTATTGCATTCCCCAAAAGGAGCAGGTGACTTGCAGGATGCTCCGGTCAAACTATTAATGGAAATTCTATTAGAAAAAATAAGGAATTTACGCTGGGAAGAAATGAAATTATTGAGAGAAAATCCAACTGGAGAAAGTACTCAGTTATATTTGGATTTGGGGGATGAAATTAATGATATTCGCTCGCAATTCATTGAGGAATAGTCAGTATGGCGGAATCCAAAACCCACCAAGACTTAGTTAAAGCAATGAAAGGTTGGTTAATTAGTGAAAATTGTAATGATATAAATATTTTTACTGACTTGCTAGAAGATGACGCAAACAGCATTCCTAAATTGATAAATGGATATAGGCCAGACCTTTATGCGGTGAGAATGTCAGATGACAAGCTATATATTGGTGAAGCAAAAACCAAAAAGGATTTGGAAAGAAACCATTCAAGGAAACAACTCAGAGCTTTCCTTGAATATTTAAATGGTTTTGAAAATTCCATTTTAATTTTAGGAGTTCCTTGGGCTATGGTTCCCTGCGCCATAGGATTAATTAAAAGTATTCAACTAAAAAGTAAAACTACTCAAGTTCATTTCAAGGTACTGGATATGTTACCAGGTTGAACTTTCTGTAGCTTTCTCCTCCTTCTGTTTATGCAAAAAATAAAACTAATAAAAGAGCCTAAACTTGAGATCAAACACCAAGCAATGGCTCACCAAACTGAAGCCATAAAGGCTATTAGGGAGAAAGACTATGCAGCCATTTTCCACGAGCAGGGATTAGGCAAGACAAAAATAGCTATTGATTTGATTTTATACTGGCTAGAAAAAAAGCAAATCGACACTGTTCTTTTAGTTGTAAAAAAAGGCTTAATTAAGAATTGGAAGGATGAGTTAGAGGTTCATAGTTACCTTAAGCCAAGAATGTTATCTCAGAATACGAAAGAAAATTTTCATACGTTCAATAGTCCAGCTCGTGTAATGCTTACCCATTACGAGGTCATTAAAAAAGAAAAAGAAAGATTTAAGCTGTTTTTGAAAACAAGAGAAGTCGCAATTATCCTTGATGAATCAACAAAAATTAAAAATCCAGATTCTGAGCTTACGGTAGCATTTTTTGAGCTTGCGCCGCTATTTGCAAAAAGGATAATTATGACAGGAACGCCTATCCCTAACCGTCCTTATGATATATGGGCTCAAATTCATTTTTTAGACCTCGGAGAACATTTAGAGGAATCATTTATTAAATTTAAGAAGGAATTTAATTTGTCAAATGAATTGCACAATAATCAATCCGATAGAAACATTTTTGAAGAAAATTTACAAAAACTGTGGCCCAAGATATCTAAATTCTCTGTCAGAGAAACGAAGAAAAAAGCATTGATTGAATTGCCTGATAAGAATTTTAAAACGATATTCTCAGACTGGGAGCCAAATCAGTTCGACCTATACAGGCAGGTAAGGGATGAATTAAGAGCAATGGTAATAAAGGATGGTATTCCTACAGAAGATAATGCAGAAGATATATTAAAAAGACTGTTGAGGTTTATTCAAATTGCTTCTAACCCCAGCTTAGTAGATGAAAGCTACGATAAGGAGCCCGGAAAAATTGATTCTTTGATGAATTTAGTTGAAAGCATCATCCTCAAAAATGAGAAATGCATTGTATGGACTCATTTTATAAAGAATGCGAATTATTTGCAGAAAATTATAGGACCCAGTAGGTCATGTAAAGTACATGGGCAGTTATCATATGAATCTAGAAATAAGTCGATCGATAGCTTTAAAAATAATGAGAATATTAAAGTGTTAGTTGCCACACCGGGGTCTGCTAAGGAAGGTTTAACATTAACCGTGTCTAATCATGTTATATTTTATGATAGGACCTTTAACTTAGATGACTACCTTCAGGCTCAGGATCGCATTCACAGAATATCTCAAACCAAGACATGCTACGTTTATAACTTAATAATGAAAGATTCAATCGACGAATGGGTTGATGCTCTATTAGAAGCAAAAGGGTTGGCTGCAGAGTTAACTCAAGGAGATATATCTCTAAATTATTATAGAGATAATATCAATTATAACTTTGGCGAAATGTTGAAAAAAATATTAAACCTTGTCTAACTAATTCTTGGAAAGAGGCTACTTGATGGATGATTATCTGAAAATACGAGGAACCAGAATTCCAGTCACATTAGCTGATGTTAACCAGATGGACCTTTTGTTTTTCTCAGAAAATCCAAGAATATATTCAATGCTTAATGCTGATAGGTCTGAGCCAAGCCAAGAGGAAATTGAAGAAAAGTTAATTGATTTAGACCATGTAAAGCATTTGATTCAATCAATTAAAAAACATGGTGGTTTGATCGACCCGGTTATTGTGAGAGACGGGAAAGATAAGATAGTTATAGAAGGAAATAGCCGCCTAGCTGCGTATAGAAAACTAAGTGCCGAAGATCCCGTAAAATGGGGGAAAATTAGATGTAAGATCTTACCCAAAGATATTGAAGAAACACATGTTTTTGCGCTACTGGGAGAATATCATGTCGTGGGGAAAAAAGACTGGCTACCCTATGAACAGGCGGGGTATCTTTACCGGATGCATACTCAACACAATATTCCAGTTTTTGATTTAGCTGACGAAATTGGCTTAAATCGAGCTAAGGTTAAGCACCTCATCGAGGTGTATAAATTTATGCTTGTGCATCATGCAATTCCTTCAAGGTGGAGTTATTATGATGAATATCTTAAATCTAGAAAAATTGCAAAAGTTCGACAGGAATATCCCGATTTAGATATAATTATAGTTAGAAAAATTAAATCTCGCGAAATCGAGCGTGCGGTGGACATTCGGAGTGGCTTGAAGAAAATAGCGGAAACAGGCGGAAAAACTCTTAAAAAGTTTGCGGAGGGACAAGTGGGCTTTTGCAAATCCGTTGAAAGAGCTGAAAATACGGGGAGAACCGATAGTTATTATAAAAAATTAAATGCCTTTAGATCATGGATAATAAAAAATGAAACAAAAAATGAACTTTCAAATTTAGGTTCGGAGGATCCCCTTTTTAAAAAATGTATTTTTGAAGTAAAAAAGATCCATAAAAGAACTGGGGAATTAATCAAAAAATTAGATGTCTAGTTCTGGGCTCATAGGAGTAAAGATTGAGGTTCACAGGGTTGTTAATCGAGATATTATTTTATCTATCAGGCTCTTTGCAACCGCTTTATTTGCTGAACACTCATAAATCAAACCAAATAATTCTTTGTAAACGGCCCTTTTATTTGTAGATAATTTTTCAAGAGGGTCTGTGGATAATTTTCTATTTAATATTTTTTCAGCCTGCTCTTGGATTTTGTCAAACTCCTTCTTCAACTCAGGAGTTTCGTTTTCAAATAGCTCTATCGAATTAGACAGCTTGCTCAAAATAGCAAAAGAACTTCCAATCTCCTTTTTTAAGCTGGATTCCATGTTTTTAGGGATTACAGATTGATCCAGTAAGGCCAATTTATCCTCAATCTTTCTTTTTTCTATTTCAAAACCTTTCTTTCTATTTCGAATTATAGATTGCTCACGGCATAACTTTGAAATTGTTTGAGCCTGGACATTCAAGTGATTTAACAGGTTGGAAAAAGCTTGATTCTGCGGAAAATTATCTCTTCTACCATTTGGCTTAATTTTTTTATCCAGAATATGGACTTCACCAACTGCCCATGAGTTGAACCTTTTTTCTGCAAATAATTCAGACAACAAATGCTCATCACCCACTTGAATGTTTCCGGCTCTAATACGTAATCCTTTTACACCCTCTGCATTTGGGATCGCCCCAAAATAACTGTGGTCCAGCCTCCACCCTATTGCACTTTTATGTCCGTTGTTTCCTGGGACTTCATAAAAAACTGGAGGCCTATATTTACCTGTCAGATTGTCAGAAATTTTTAGTGTGTTTTGATGAGGTTTATATATTGGGTCAGTCGATTTGTTCAAAAATATATTGAAGGATTTCCCCACATTATATTGATTCAAATATGATTCTATTTTTTCTTTGTAACTAAATTTGGGAGAGAAGGGGACAGGTGCCACTTGGGCTAGGTAAAAATTTACTTCTTTTTCATTTAATAAAATGTCGTGTTTGAGCCGAGATACTTTTCGGAGCTCCACTTCAAAAAAATGATCGGGATAGTTTTGAAGGTTTAGTTTTTTGAACTCGGTAACATCATTCACCACATCTTTTAGGTCGCCTTTGAAAGTGTCATCTCTCAGCAACTCCAAAATTCTTCTGCAATCCCAAATAACTTCTGAAGTTTCAGATTCCCCAAGTGCTCTTGTCCTGAAAATCAGCTTTTGGCAATACCCTAGGCCTGCCAATCGTCCCACGCCCCGAAATCCTCTTGCATCGGCTCCACGCTTTTTACTAGCTCCAAAAGCAGTAATCCGCTTCTTAAAGTTATTTTTTTTTAAGCCTACTCCATTGTCAAGAATTTTAACAGATCTATCCATTTGACTTATGGATATGTCAATTCTTGGGCTTGAATTGTTAGCATATATTTTTAATACTTCTGCCTCGTCAATTGAATCCGTTGAATTTTGAACATACTCACGATATATGCTAAGAGGGTTTACATACATAGCGTGACTTAAGAGCTCAAGGATATCCTTTCCTATAATAACTCTTTCGCTGTCGTTTTTTTTCGATTTTGATAATTGCAAGCCCATCAAGCAACCTCTAAATTTGCATCTTCCACCCGTTCTTCATCAGGAATAACAAAATGTGCCTTAATATTATCCCTTTTGCGTTTTTTCTTTTGAGCTTCCCAAATTTCTCTTGATAATTCATTCGATGGAGGGATGTAATACTTTATAATATTAGCCAGCTTCTTGTTATGCGCTTTTCCAGATGCGCCTTCTAATTGGCCGGGTGTATTGATACATAAAATGTTCAATAGTTCGCTCCTCTCATCGTTACTCAATTTGTTTAAATCTTTCTTGTATTGCTCCAATTCTTCATTTTTGTCCATTTCTTCATACCAAGTTCTATTAAAAATAAAATGCTGAGGCATCATTAATAAATTCTGAAACTCTACTTCGTTTTTTCCAAATGCCCTTTTAAAGAATTTTGGAGCTCCGCTAACTATCCCATGTGTAGCTTGGAGAATAATTTGAAAAGAGCGTAAATAATATTTGTTCCAATGTTCGCCAACATATGATCGATCTTTCAAATCAGTTGGTTGATATCGCATTGGGAAAGAAAATATTTTTGTTCCTAGAGTTTCATTAAATTCTATGTTTAAACGCATCCTTTCATATAAATCTTCTGGAGTATCATGAAAGTTGTAAAGCATGTAATTGGAGAGATCCAGCAGACCAGAATCATGGGAGTAACGAATAGCTTGTTCGTATGGTTTTCTTAAACCTATGTGGTCAAAAGCGATCCTTAAGGGTTTTATGCAAATCTTACTTATTTCTTTGAGGTACATTGGCGTTTTGCAAAGTATTCTTGCATCTACCCCCTGATTAAAGTCCACCCTTCTCTGCAAAGTAACTCCGTTTCGTTTAAGCATTGCCCCTTTTTGAAATCCCAAATCAATAATCTCCGCTATAATTTCTTTGAATCTACCGGAGGCAACTATATTGTTGTCCATTAAAGTTAGATCTTTTTTGAAACCATAAAGCTTTTCTATTCCTCGAACAGTATTTGTAAGAGAATATGTATCTCTTTGCTCGCCTTCAAGTTTTGGCACTCCGCAAAAATGGCATTTTCTCACGCAACCTCTAGATGCATAAGCAAAATAAGCATCATGAACCGGATACTTGTACTCTATTTGGTCTAATATACTGTAGTCGGGAATCAGATCCTCAATTGGTGTGGAGGATTTGTCATCTGAATAAAGCTCTTCATCAAAATCGTCTAATTCTAGTGAATCCGCTGGGCCCTGAGTTAATAAACCTTTAATAAAGCGTATTCCACTCCATCGAGATTCTTTTATAAACTCTTCATGCATCAAAGAGGTCGCTATGCCTCCAACAAAAATTCTATTTGCATCGTTATTAGCCACTTTAAGAGCAAAATCTATAGTTTTGGAAATCTTTATCCATTCAAAACTGAACAAGGTGGTTATATAAATCCTATCCCAGACTTTTTCCAGAACACTTGGGTCCTGTCCCTTTATGTAAGTAACGTTATCGTTCTTCCCATTAACTCCATGATATTGAGCCAACTTCATTAAACCTAAAGGTGGATATTTATTTTTATAGTCTGGTTCAATTAGGAGAATATTGTTAGGCATTTTTTATCACTTTCAGTTTTGACTTTGATTTAAGTTTTCTTAATATTTCCAACGCTTCTTTCACTCCTGCCTCACCACCCAAACCTTTAAGAGGACCAGCATTCGACCAATCAAAATCACAAATAAAATCTGATAAAACTCCTGAAAAATAGCTTTTATCGCAATCAATGTTTTTAAGTTTCGCTTCATTATAAATATCTGCCGCAATGCTCATTAACATATAAACCCCGATCCCTTTTGTTAAATGGTGCTTGCGATAGTTCGTCCACTCCTTTTCTAAAACAACCGAAATGGCTTCCCAGAAGTTAAGAATAATATAAAATATTTCATCATTTGAAAGAGTTAAGTTAACTTGAGTTGCTTTCAAAAAGCGTTTTATAGCTTTCTGCATTGTTCTCAGTGAAGCTCGCCTATGCATTCCAGATGTTCTATTTCCACCTAAATCAAGTTGCTTAAACCAAGGGGAAAACTCTTCATCATTTAATCTTATTGCCAAAAGAAGCTCAGGTTTTTCTTTGCCCAAGTCACTTATTAGTTTAGATTCGTGGAAATCAAGTAAGCTTGTGCTTAAACCTTTAGCCTTGGAATTGATCACTTTGAAGATTTCCATTTCTTCGTGGGCAGTCAACCCTATAAAAATCATATATGCCAAGGGAGCATCAAGATCAGAAAGGTGACCTAATCTATGTTGACAGTCCACTTGATAAAGTGCTTTTTTTCCTGATTTAACTTTAAGGGAAGCTACCCCATCCTTTTTTGATATAAATTTCCACACATCATCTTTGCTAGGCCTTAAATTAAATGTCAAAGGAATGGTGGTGCTGTTTTTCTTTTGAATGTATTTGCGGAAGTCTAAGCTATGCTTATCATTAAATCTTCTTTGATATCCCTTGCCTGTAGATTCATCTAAAATATCAGACTTGCTGAGGGAAAATAGGAGGTGCGCGGGCGCAAACCCTAAAAGAACTTGCCTTGAACCACAATTCCCAGAAATCCCTTTTAAAATAATTTGGCCTGAAATGTTTTTCATAAAGTGAACTTAATAATTGCAAATATGCATTAGAATAATGCAACTTTATGGGCTTGGTTTGAATATGTCAAGTGCTAAATAGGAAGTAGCGTTAGTTTTTTCAATTACCTCATTTCTCCTGCGCCCATCAAGCTACGTATTCATTATTTCTCTCATTGTATATTTTGTGTTTTTCATAACTATAACCGCCACCCGGCGATCTCTCGCCGGATGTGATTTTGTTTCCTATTCTGCGGCTAAGGTTAAAAGTTGATTGACCTGCGCGGCACTTTCAAAGGCATAATCTGCCGCTTTCTGGGCTTTGCTGGCGGCTTGAATGATGAATGTATTATCGCTACGAAGACGGTTAAGCCACCCCTTAATATATTGGGCGTGATCTTCACGGGGTTTTTGTTCCAGTCCAATACTTCCACAAATCATAGCACTGCCAAGCTCTGCAACCAGTTCTTCGAAAGCGTATTTTTCGCTTCCGAATTTCCCAGAAAGATCGCGCTCAAGGCGTTTTTTATTTCCTGTGCTATGAGTGATTTCATGAGCAAATACGCTGTAATAATGCTCAGGGCTTTGAAATTGTCCTAACTCGGGCATGGCGATATGCTCGGAAATTCCGCCGCTGTAATAGGCGCGGTCTGAATTGCGAAGCGGCAAACCCTCCTTTACGATATAACCATCAACAAAATTTTGCGCTTCTGCTATCGGGTCATGATTTAAAAGCTTCTCTTTAAATTTCTGCTCAACCTCTCGGGCAAATTCGCCTTCTACCTGTTCGGAATTAAATACTTTGTAATAGCGCGTCATGACACTGGAAGTTTTTCCGGTGTTGTTTCCTTCCTCGTCGGCTTCGTTAAAGAATTTCCATAGCACGACTATTTGTCCGTGTTCGCCTTTTCTAATGTGACATTCTTTTTCTTTCCATTGCTTAAAAGTTCCCCAAATATTCGACTGATGGCCGGAATGAGACAGAAGAATATGATTGATTCCACGGTAGGCCGTGCCGCGTAAATTAACCGGTGAGTGCCCGACACAAAACCACGGCTGGTTATAATCGGCGGTGTTTACTTGTTCCAGTTGTTTGATGATCTGGTCTGTAACGATCTGATAAATTTTGTCTGACATTTTTATTTCTCCTTTTATTTTTGTTCTGCCCTTCATTGGGAAGGGGCCGCATGCATGCAACCCTGCCTTGTGGCGAACAGGGGGTAGCAAACGGAAGGGAGAAATGGACGGCGGGCGCACAAGCAAAGCACGGAGCCTCGGGAGACCGTCTATTTTTTTCGGAGTGCGCGAGGCCGCAGGCCTTAGGAATGAAATTGATTTGAGAACTTTGGCTCAGCCAAAATCTATTTATTTACGGGGCGTTGCGGGGTGCCCCCGCTAGAAAGGGGTGCGTTGAAAACAGGCTGAAAATCTGGCCCTATCGATTTTTGGATTGGTTGAGACCTGGGGAAAGGCTTTTCCCCGTAGATAAGAAGGGTTAAAGATATAACCGCTCATGAAACAATAAGCTGGACAGTTTTAAAGTTGAATTTTCCTGCTAATATTTAATTTTGATGAGGGTTTATGCAGAAAATCTGATTTTACGAATAGCAGATTATAGAGGTGTTGAAAGAACACGATGCGAGTGCGAAGGTGTCCGACCTGTGTCGGCGCAATGGAATGAGCCTCGCAACATTTTACAAATGGAAGTTGAAGTTCGGTTAATTAAAAAGTTTTAGTTTTAAACGGCAACTTGTATATGCCCCAAATCTGTTTGACTTTTTGGGGTCTTTTTTATTGTTACCGTGATATTGCGATCAAGCCGCATAAGCCAATTCATAAGCAGATCAAAAGACATGCTATCTATACCTGCACCACTATTTAAGCGGCTTACTTGAGTTTGATGTGTGCCGAGTAATTTGGCGGCTTTTGCTTGCGTTAACTTTCGGTCTTTAATAATTTCTCGAATAGTGCGAGCCAAAGTACTTTTGGCCAATAGTTCTTTAGAATCTTCTAAGTCTAAATCGGCAAAAACATTGCCGCTGCTTTTTGTGATAGTTTGATCTTCCTTTTTCATGGTTTTAGCTCCTTGTATTTTCTTCTTGTGCCTGCCGCAAGCGTTGACGAATCAAATTGATATCTTCTTTTGGAGTTTTTATGCCTTGCTTTGATTTTTTCTTAAAGCAATGCAATACATAAACAACCCCTCCGAAATTGGCGACATAGACAGCCCTATATGTATCCTTGTTGTAACGTTCAACAAGCTCCATAACGCCAGATAAACCCGTTAAAGGCTTGGCTGTGGCTGGTGTTTCACCGCTTTGAACCATATCCAGATCAAAGCCGACTTCCCGCTTTACCTTCTCAGGAAATTGTTTCAAATCTTTTAATGCGCTTCCTATAAATTTTAGTTCGCTTTTTTTATGTCGCGGCATTTTATTGTTTTTTTAAACCTATAATAAGGATGCGTAATTTCGCATAATTTGTCAACAAGTTTATGCGGTTTTTAGCATGAATGTAAGAGGCGAGAATAAAACCATTTTTCTTTTTTAGCCAATTGAGGGGTGAGTTTCTTCTCTTGAATTAATTTTTCTGTCCGATCCAAACAACCTCTCCTACTATTTTTAGTGCATCAGTTTTGGGGATTATCAGGGGTTCGTATTTGGTGTTGTCACTTTTAATTTTTATTTGTCCGTTCCATAAATCTTGAATTCGTTTTACGATCAGTTCATCGTCTCTATTGATTACATAAATTGAATCGTTTTTTATTTGGTTTATTTTTGTGTTTACGAGAAGCAATGCACCCGCATTAAAAGTAGGATTCATCGAGTCGCCAACGGCTTGAATCAGTACGATGTGATTGGGATCGAGCCCTAATTCTTGCCTTATCCACTTTTCTTGAAAAGCTAAATGACTCACAATTTGTTCGCTATGGATTAGCGAACCTTGCCCCGCCGAAACCTGGACATCGTATCTGGGAACAAACACATACCCTTCTTGAATACCGGGTTGCTCTTGTTCAGTAGGGATTGAACCGCTTCTTATTGGGCTTATTTTTGAGCGTGCTGTTGAGAATTGGTTTGTCAGGATTTCATTTATGTCTATATTATAACGCAAACAATATGTGACTATTTCTTGATAGGGGAATTTGTTCCGCCTTTGCCTGTTGAAAATAGAATTCCGGGTTGTACCAAGTAACTCATAGACCTTTTCTTTTGTTTTAATTCCTTTCATCTTCTTAATCTTTTCAATCAC
>CAZEBI010000075.1:0-12633 GCA_964510355.1 uncultured Nitrospina sp.
CAATACTCAAGAATCGTTTGAAAAATAAAAAGGCCTCCCGGCGGAAACCGGGAGGCCTTTGTTGAACCTCACAACTGGATTTTGTTCCCCTTGCTCCGCCCACTTGCGGCACGGTGCCCATTCTTTTTTCAGGAGAAAGCTTTTTTTGCCACATCTATGAGGGCATCAACGCTCCTGCATACCAGTAACTCGGAATCTTCCCGTGCGAGTTGTTCCCCGTTTGCATCCACGGCAATGACTGCGCGGGTCAGGTAGCGGCTTTTTACTCCTTCCAAAGTCAGCTTGTTGGCATTACCAAACTCTTGACTTACATCCTGAAACAAACTGGGCAGGCCACGTCCTGCATTGCTCAGAATGTCGGTTCCTACCACAACAATGACTTCATCAACCCCTGCGGCTTTGAATTTGTCCATATTGTCTTTAACGAGATCAAATTCTTTATTACAGAAACCACCCGCACCCGGCAGGGTGATAATGAGTCTCTTGCCCTTAAAATCATCGATAGATAGTTCCTGTTCTATGGGGGTGGAGGCGGCATTTTCTACCGACCATTCCGGGTTCAACCTGATTAATTTTACATCGCTACCTGGCAATTTTGCCATCGAGAATCCTCCTGTTTAGGTTTTAATAAGAGACGTATCTTGAGCAAGGTGCTGAAAAAACCAGCCTGATGAGAGTTTTTTTTGGCTGTCATGCTGATCCAGTGATATTTGACCTTTGCCTTTTTGCCCCGAAGGGGTATGTCGAAGTATATACCCTATTGGTTGATGCCCTTCGACAAGATCATGAAGATGACTTATTAGAGTCAAAAGTAGTTTTTCAGCATCTGTTAGATGTCTGAGTGACCGGAAAGATGCAAAAATTGCACAAAAAAAACTGCCCGCAGTGGGTTTTAGCTAAACTGTTGATTTTAAAAGTTTGTTCCCACTATAGCTAAATAATGATTGTTCTGTTAACCTAATGATATCGATAAATTTGGAGCTTATGAAACCGATGTGTAAACGGCTGTCCACCCTGCTCTTGGGTCAACGAGTTCTTGCCCGATGGCCACTGGTTTTGCTTGTTAGTTTTTTTTGTTCTGCAACCTTGTGGGCCCAAGAGAGCAAACGGCCTTTCTACGAATATCCCGGTGATTATCGACAACAGGTCATCCAACTGAAAGATGATTTTAAGGCCCGTTTTGGTTACCCCTTGCTGGATATGGAAATGGGTTGGAAACCTGATGAGATCAAAGAATTGACTCTGGCATTTTCTCGATTGCCGGAAACATTTTTAAATATACCCAAGGTTAAGGGGTTTTATCATTTTAGTAAGCTTCGAGCTGTTCCAGAAGAGATGCCCGATGTGCCTGCCGCCACGTTCCCCAGTTTTCAGACTGTGTACAGAAATTCTCATTTTTCCTATCATGTGGAGGTGAGTGACCAGGAGCCGCGCATCGAGTTTTTTAATAGTTTGTTTTATGAAGACAGGAGGGAGTTTCAGAATATTGTCCAGCATGAGATGGCGCATTTTTTTGATATCTTCCAGGGTTACCTGTCCTTTTCCCCGGAGTGGCTAAAAATTGCTCATTTTAATTTGATTCATCTTCCTGCTCTGGACGGGCGGCCGGGAGATGATTATTTATTTGTCCTTCTGAATGACCCAGATACGGCCCATTATGCTCCGGTCTCTTTGCGCCAGCTTCCTACCTATTCACGACAGAACCCGCAGGAAGATTTTGCAAACTCGGTTTCTGCGTACATCAATTATCCCTATTTTCGGTACAGTCATCCTAAGCGTTATCTGTTTTTGAAAAACAAAGTGTTTGAAGGAAAGCAATATTTTCCCGAAATCGCAATGACCTATCTGGATAAAGTGGTTGCCGATTTTGATACCGCTCTCACTGACAGGGATTGGGACGGGGTGATCCGTATTGTTCGAGAAGTGGGCCGGGATTACGCTCCTGAAATTGAAACCGGATTGATCGAGAGGTTGGAGAAAAGCCTGAATGCTTCTCCCGATTCGGTACGTGATACTAAATTGGGTGTGGCGACCTGTTATCTCTACAGCCCCAAGGCGCTGGAAATCCGTAAAAACCTGATCCGGAAAAAAAGGGTGTCGTTGCAAACGCTTCTGGAAAATCGGCGTTGCGGCCTCATGTCCCGACGCTCTTTTGAAAGGGCCTTTGCTCTGTGGTCCATGCGCAATATCTATTTCTTCAAGAGTGAAGGCCGGGCGCAAATCCAGTTCACGGACCCGGCTTTACCGCTTGCCGGAGCGCGGGGGTTTGAAACCCGCTATTTATGGAGAATTTTTTATGAAGGGAGTAACGTCCATATGGCCGAAGGAAGTTACCGCGTGGAGGGGGTGCGACCCGGATCGATAAAATTAGATCTCGAAAAAAGCGCAGTGGGAGCTCTGAACCTGCCCACCGGGAAACCCCTTATTTTAGAGTTGGGAGCCCAGCGTGTGCACCCTCAGGAATTTAAAAGGTTGAACAGCAAGTTGGAAAAAATCAGGTTTGTCATCCCTCCAGGCTTTAATTATAAAGCTCCCCACAACCCGAAAATAAAGATCATTTATCCTGACCGACCTGAGTTCGACAAGTTAAGAGACTCTCCATTTATTCGGTGATGGATTACGGCATGCTTTAAAAGATGCTCAGCGCTAAAACTACTGGATGGACCGGACCATGCGGTAGGCCATATTGAGATGGGCATATTTTGAGGGCCACACTTTCATTCCATCCTCATATTGGACGACCAGGGCTGAGGAGTCTCGCTCTTCCAGGGTCCAGGTGGTTCCTGCACTGCCGGGTTCAAAGATGGAGGAAAGGTAGATTTCATCGCCATATTTGTCGGTATTGTTATAGCTCAGGTCAAAAAGGGACCAGGCCTCCTCCTGAGTCGGATAACGCCAGTCGTCGCAACCCGCGAACCTTTCCAGGTTGGTGATTTCTACATAATCCTGGCCTTTAAACCAGTTGAGCCATTTTTGGGTGTCCTGGAAGGAATCGGTTTTATTCCAAATCACCTTCATTTGGCTATCCGTAATAGTGCCATTGTCATTGTCTACAAATCGATCTTTTGCCATAAGTTTTTTATAGTTTCCGTAGTTGTGGCGGTTACCAGCCCTGTCCTTTTATTCCATAAGCCCGACTTCCTGAAGAGTTCTTTTTTAAATAGCTTTCCAGGTCATCGTTTTCATTCGGCGATGGTTGTTTGTCGGGAGCGTCAATAATAGGCGGTTCTTGCTCGTCATCCTTGACGCAGTTTTCAAGGCGTTTATCACTATCCGGGTTAATATCTGGAGTATTTTTTTTTGACATGAAAAGGATTTTAAAGTTTGTGGGTAGGTATATTCTAGAACAAAAGTTTCTGGAATGAAAGCCAGGGATCAAGATTTGGCAGAGGTGATCCGGCTTAATTTATGTGGAAAAGATTTTTCTGTCTCCAGGGCAAGGGGGGAATAGGGGAGGTCCATGACAAAAACTGTTCCCCTGGGGTAATTATCTTTGACCTGAATGGAACCATTATGGTCAATAATGATCCTGTTGACGATGGCCAACCCCAAGCCTGTTCCACGTTTTTTGGTGGTGAAATGCGGAAGAAACAGTTTGTCCCGGTCAGCGGGGTTGATGCCTGCTCCATCGTCTGAAAACTCAATGCGTACGAGCTTTTTCTTCGAGAGAATCCGTGTGCTGATTTGTATGGTACCCCCCTCATCAATGGCATCGGTAGCATTTTCAAACAGGTTGATGAAGACTCGGCGAATCTGTTCCGGGTCAATATGGACGGCACCAAGGTTGGGGTCGAAACTCTTCTTGATCCGTAACTTTTTTTCATGTTCCGAATAAGAAATCAGGATGTCGTCAATAATTTTGTGGAGGGAGGTGGGCCTGGGGTTTGGAGTGGGCATTCTTGAAAACCGCAGAAACTCATTGAGCAGTTCTTTCATTCCCTCAACTTCCTGGGTGATGATAGAGATGCTTTCATCAAAAACCCGGTCAAAGTCTTCCCGGTTTTCATGGTATTTTTTCTTCAGTCTTTGGGTATTGAGTTGGATTGGGGTCAGGGGGTTCTTGATTTCATGAGCAATTCCCTGGGCGACCTCCTTCCATGCGGCAATTTTTTGGGTTTTTATCAGATGGGTTAAATCTTCAAAGACGATGACCAGCCCTCGATATCTTCGGGTCGCTCCCCGAAGAACCTGAATGTTGATCAGTAAGGTGAGGTTGTTTTCCCCTACACGCAGATCAATTTGCTCTTCAACGGACTCCTTGTTTTGGGCATTCATAAGCTGAATGAGCTTTCTGATTGCCTGATAATAGTGGAAATCAAAAGCGTCATGGTAGGAAGACCCAAAAACATTTTCATTTTTTAGGGAGAGAATTTTTTCGGCAGCCTTGTTAAAGGTAGTGATCGTGCCTTTTTTGTCGATTGAAATCACGCCTGCGCCGATGCTATCGAGAATGGTTTCTATATAGTTTCTTCTTCGGTCGAGTTCGATATTTGTTTTTTTGAGGTCTTCGTGGGCGTGCTGAATATTGATTCGGCCTTCGTTCAGTTCCCGGGTCATGGTGTTGAATGAGTCAACGAGAATTGCTATTTCATCGGTTGCTTTTGCTCCAATCTTAAAGTCAAGATCCCCCTCTGTGATACGTCGTACACCTTCTGCTAACTGCTGAATGGGGACAGTGATGCCTCGAGCCATATAAAAACCCAGCCATATTGCAGAAAAAAGGATCAGCAAGGTAATGAGAAGAAATGTTGTGTAGTAGTTTGCGCTGACCGGAAGTTTTAGAAAACTCTGTTGTTGGTAGTCCTCAAAGGTGTTTCGGATGGTTTCGATTTTTATCAAGGAACTTTTTAAAACAGGGTTGAGAGTGAGGATATAACCCCATATGGAAATTTTCCCTTCAAAGGTTTCTGTCAGGGGAACGACCACGATCATCATGCTTTGACCATGGGTCATTTTAATTTCTGTTACGCCTTCCCCATCAATACTTTTTCGGATCAAGTCGGAATAATCCAGCTGGATTTGCGAAGAAAGTTTAGATGAGTTTATTTCAGACACAATCGGTTTTAAATTGTTGTCGTAGATGAGAATCCCGGCCAGATCATATTCGACCACTTTTTCCCGGGCCAGGGCATGCAACCTGCCGCGTTTCACCTTTAAATACAACTCCTCGTTGTTGATAAAGCGTTCAATATTTTTGGTTTTGGAAAGAGCTCTTTTTTCAAGGCCGGAATAATAATCTCTGGCGATATCCATGGAATATTGCAGGGTCTGCTCTATCTGCAAATTAAACCAGTTACCGATGCTGAAGGTGAATAGTTTGCTGGCTACTGTGAAAAGCAGTATGGAAGGAACCAGCGCCAGGATCAGAAAGGCCATGATCAATTTGGTCTGAAACTTGGAACCGAGAATTTTGCTTTTTCGCTCGTTATAAACTTTAACAAGGTTTCGCGTGATCAGAATGATCAATAAAAAAAGCAGGATCAATATGATGTTGAACACTGCGAGGACAGTAATATTGTTGCCAATCATTGAACTCGATTGCGCCTGGAGAAAATAGTTTTCCAGGAAGGTCATGCCGATGAGGGCGATAAAAACTCCCAAAATAGTGATGGTCGTGCGCTTTCGTTTGTCACGCAACTGCTCTTCGGTAGGTGGGATGTTATTTGAGAGCTTGTTGATCAGTAGGGGGTCGGACGACATAGCGGCTTCCGAGATATAAAGTGGTTTTAAAAACAACAGCTTAACATACAACCAGGGTAAATGTGCCGAGGTTTTATGTATGGGGCTTTGCGTTCCAAGGCCATAAAACCAGTGGTTTTTGGCGAGGAGAAGGGTTTCGACTGAAAAACTTTTTCAGGATATTTGAGTTTGAGTAGCGGGGTAGGTCAGCAGTCGAAAAAACCTTATCATTATCGGAGAAAAAGGATTAGAATCAATGGATTACCCATAAATTCTCATGGATGGTATAGCGGTGGGCACGCGAGGGTTGCGTTGCTGACATCAATCCTAAAAAGACAGGGTCTGTTTTGGAAGAGTCTAAGGGAAGAAATATTAATACGTTAGAAAGTTTTTCTGACCAAGTGGGGGGGGCTCAA
The DNA here is from genome assembly GCA_964510355.1 of uncultured Nitrospina sp. GTDB lineage: Bacteria > Nitrospinota > Nitrospinia > Nitrospinales > VA-1 > LS-NOB. The sequence continues at coordinate 6,096 of CAZEBI010000075.1, forward strand.
TTTAATGAGGACAGTCTTCTTTCTCTCACCCAGAACCTGAAACTTCTGTTCAATTGTGAAGAGGCAACGCTTTTCGCCGTGGACACCGCCAAGCGCGAGCTGGTCACCAAAAATTTTCATAGCGAGGGTTTTCCTGAAATACGGCTCAATATATCCGTTAAAAATATAGCGGGGTTTGTGGCGGCCACAGGCAAACCGCTTAATATTAAAAATGTGAAAGACCGCCAAGAGCTTTCACAATTCCACCAACAGCTTGTCTACGATTCCAGCTGGGATAAAAAACTGGATAAAGATACCACCTCAATGATCGCGGTACCGCTACCCTTTAAAAAGAAACTTGTGGGAGTGATGGAGATAATTAATAAGGAAGGGGGGCGGGCGTTCGATCAGGAGGATTTTTTCAAGGCCAAGGCCATTTCACCCATTATGGGAATGGCGATCGCCAAGCTGGCGGGAAAAGAGTCTTCTAATGGAGGCAATGAGCTTTCCCTGGAGCGTCAGCTTCATGCTCTTTCTCAAATGATTCATTCTTCCGATAACTTTGAGGACATGTTAAAAAGATTGAAGCAACCCCTCTTGAAATATTTTTCTGCCGAAGCGGTCACGATATACGCGGTGGATGAAGAGCGAAAAGAGATTTACTCCAAAGTCACTTATGGAAACAAGCTCGGTAAGATTCGGGTGCCCATTTCTTCCAAAAGCGTTGCAGGTTATGTTGCGATGGTCAAGAAATCGGTAAATATTCAGGATATCAAGGACCTTGTAAAAATTAGAACCCTGCATCCCAAAATGGCTTTCGATGACTCGTGGGAGAAGGTGGCGGGCATTCATACCAAATCGTTATTGACTCTGCCGTTGACTCATGGCGGTCGCTTGCTGGGGGTATTGCAATTGGTCAATAAAAAAGATAGGACATCCTTCACCATCAAGGATGAGAAAAACGGATTCCCGATCACTCAAACACTGGCTCTCGCTCTTTATAACCATAAAAAGAATGCGTCTGCTGTGGCGCAGAGCAAAGATGGGACAGAACTGTCGGGTTCCGAGGAGGAAAATCTGTCACAACGGCCTTCAGCGACCGTCGATGAAAAACACTGCAAGGCGGAGAGTTCCGTCAATATCTCAATTCAAAGAGAAGACGATGAAACAACGGTTCTAGTTCGTATCCTGAAGGATGGAAGCCGCTTGGTTTATCAGCAAATTGATCCGCCTCGGGATGTGATCAAACTCATCAAAGAAGTCGCCAATATCGATCTGGACCTTCCGCCCAATCCTCACAGAAGAAAAGACGACCCCCTGGATTAATTGAATCAATTGTTTCTGCTTATAAGCCTTTTTACAAAAACCCTATACAGGTGCTAGGCAGGAAACGGAGAATAGACCTTTGGGGAAAATCAATAAGGCGGGAGAATAATTTTATAAAATAATAGTACGAAAGGGCTGAAAAGAAGAACCCGTCTATTTATTAAACGATCGGATGAGGTCTCTGGAGTTAGCGCTCTCTTTTTTGCGTGAACCGCTCGCCTGTTTCGACAGTTCTAGGTCAGGGTCAATAGAGAGAGGCGAGGTTTGCGCCCAGGAAGTTTCAAATTCGCTGAATGGAACAAAAAAGAAAATGTAGTTGAAGGGGAACCAGAACCGGTCCGTTTCTAAATCTGCTTTGACCCGGACATAATATTTTTCGTCGGGGTCCAGCTTGTAGATCGGGGCAATAGGAATATCCTGCAAGGTGAGCATCAGTTTCTGGTACCGGGCTTCTTTCCGGGTGATTATTTTTTTTCTGACGTTCTTTCCTAGCTCCGAGAACCTGTACACTTTCTTGAGGGAATCAAACCGGATTCGATGCCGTATTTTATTGGAACTGACCAGGCTATCCGCCCATATCATATTCTCTTTGCGCAGTTCAATCTCGAAGGTAAAACCCATTGGCACTCCGTTCTCGATTGCTTCGAGTACCTTTTCGGTAAAACCGTCCACCAGTCGGGCATTGACCACTACATATTTGCCTTTTGTGCCCACACCAAGATTGACGACATCCGGTGATACTGCCAACGCTGGCGAAACCAGTGCTACAGTCAGCAGAAAAAAGGCAGCAACCGATAAAGTAATCAGGTCAGACCGTTTGATTTTGGAAAAAATCGTATGTTTCAATTAACCCCTGCTCCAAAGAAACTTCTGGTTTCCAACCAAAACCTTCATGAAACTTTTTGCAGTCAATAACACTTCTGCGTTGTTCTCCATTTCGAGCTGCACTATACTCGGCGGAAATGTTTTTCCCTGATACGCCCAGCAGGCATTCGGTCAGCGAATTTACGCTGGTCTCTTTTCCCGTTCCCACATTAAAGATCCCACTGCAAGCGGGGTCCAGCGCCACTAAGTTCGCTTGCACAACGTCACGAACCGAAATGAAGTCGCGGGTTTGTTTGCCATCGCCATAAATAACCGGTCTTTGATCCTCTGCCAGTCTTTGACAGAATGTCGCGACAACTCCAGCTTCACCATGAGCGTTTTGGTGCGGACCAAAAACATTGCTGTAACGCAGTACGGTTGTGCTCAATCCATACTGCTCGTTGAAAAAGCCGAGATAGTTCTCCGCGCACAGCTTGGAAATGCCATAAGGACTCAACGGCTGGCACGGATGATCTTCGCTTGCCGGAAAGTTGATCTGCTCCCCATACATGCCTCCGCCAGTCGAAGCAAAAATAAATTTTTCAATATTGAAGGGTACAGCACTTTGGAGGAGTTGTAAAGTACCAATAATATTGGAGTTAGCGTCGAAGGCAGGGTTGGCGATCGAATCGGAAAGGGATACCCGGGCGGCATGATGGTTGATTGCGTTGATGGCTTCCTTTTTTAAAACTTCGGGAATCTTGTTATCAAGGATATCCATTTCATAAAACTTTGCCTTGGGGTTCAGAAACTGCAACTTTCCCGATGAAAGATTATCGATAACGGTGACGTTATGTCCCGCATTGACATAGCCATTGACTATATGGGAACCGATGAACCCCGCGCCACCCGTGACTAAAATATTCATTTAGGATCTGCCTTGATAAACTCGCGCAACTTGAATAGAACTTCCAACGCTTCTCTGGGGGATAGCTCGTTGGGATCGATTTCCTTTATTTTCTGGATCAATGGATTTTCCGGTTCAGAAAAAAGGCCAAGTTGTGCCTGTTTGTTTTCATGGTTTTCGGATCGGGATATTTTTGGAACACCCACTTCATCAAACTCGCTCTGTTCCAGGTTGAATAGAACTTCATGGGCACGATCAAGAACCTTTTTAGGCAGCCCTGCCAGCCGCGCAACTTGGATACCATAGCTTTTATCCGTGCCTCCCGCAACGATTTTACGGAGGAAGATGATTTCATCATTCCATTCCTTAACCTGGACATTAAAATTTTTGACTCCCGGAAGGACTCGGGACAGATCTGTCAGTTCATGGTAATGGGTGGCAAAAAGAGTTTTGGGTCCGCCTCCCTGATCGGCTTTGTGAAGGAACTCGACAATGGCCCAGGCGATACTGATGCCATCAAAGGTGCTGGTTCCCCGACCAATTTCATCCAGAATGATCAAACTGTCGGGCGTGGCGTTGTTGAGGATGTTGGCGGTTTCGTTCATTTCCACCATGAAAGTGGATTGCCCCTTCAATAAATGGTCTTGCGCTCCCACACGGGAAAAAATGCGGTCTGTGATGCCTAAACTCACTTTGTCGGCAGGAACAAAACTTCCTATTTGTGCCATGAGAGTGATCAGAGCTACCTGTCTTAAATAAGTAGATTTCCCCGCCATATTTGGGCCGGTAATGATCATGATCTGCTGTTCCACCGAGTCCAGAAAAGTATCGTTGGAAATGAACCGAACCGATGGGTCCATTCGTTCTATGAGGGGGTGGCGGCCCCCTTCAATAACAAGACTGCGATCATTGGTGAATTCCGGTCGGCAATAATTATATTGGTGTGCGGTTTCAGCGAATGAGGATAACGCGTCAATTTCACTGATGATCCGTGCCATTCCCTGTATCCGTGGTCCGGCCAGGGAAACCGTGGAGCGTATTTCTTCGAAAAGTTTTTGTTCCAAGGCGAATATTTTTTCCTCCGCGCCGGTGATTTCTTCTTCATATTTTTTCAGCTTGGGAGAAATATAGCGTTCTGCACCGACGAGGGATTGCTTGCGAATGTATTCCTCCGGTACGCGGTCGCTATGTTTTTTTGTGATTTCTATATAATATCCGTAAATTTTATTGAAGCCGACTTTTAGTACCGGTATGCCGGTCCTCTTTTTTTCTTCCAACTCTAAAGCTGCGATCCAGTTTTTGCCTTGCCGGGTTATATTTTTAAGGCGGTCCAGTTCTTCGTTGCAACCGGCTTTTATCAGGTCGCCTTCCTTGAGCCCGAAGGGGGGGGCGTCCACGATATTACGGTCAACCAAATCGCGAATATCTTCCAGGTCATCCCAGTTTTCCAGATAGGCCGGGCAGGAGGTGTAATTTGTAAGGGCCTGCGCCAGATCTGGAAAAACTTTCAGAGATGTTTTTAACGCAACAAGATCCCTTGCGTTGCAGGCTGAAAGGGTGATTCGTCCCAGCAACCTTTCCAGATCGAAGATATGTTTGAGCCGATCACGCAGGTCTTTTCGCCCAGTCGGGTCATCCTTGAAGTCTTCCACGGTATTCAGGCGTTGGCAGATTTTTTCTGCGTCAACCAGCGGTCTTAAAATCCATCCACGAATACGCCTTGCACCCATAGGAGTTTGCGATAGATCGAGCAGGTCGAACAGGGAATTTTTTCTCGACCCTTCGCTCGATTGCACCAGTTCCAAACTTGTCAGGGAGCATTGGTCCAGAGCCATATAGTCGTGGAGCGGGAAAGGCGTGAGGGCGGTGATGTGTTCCAGGTCCGATTTCTGAGTTTCGTGCAGGTAGTGGATCAATGCCCCAGCCGAAGAAACTCCTGCTTGTATATTTTCACAGCCGAAACCTTCCAAAGACTGCGTTTTAAAATGTTCAATCAGGTTTCTATAAGCCTGGCTGAAAGAAAAGTTCCAGTCATCCCAGGTGTGGACAAATACTTCACCCGCTGGGAGCCAGGGCCGAGGCTCATCTTTTAATGATTCGGGAAGGATGATTTCCTTGGGAGCCAGTTTCTGCAGTTCGTCTGCAAGAAGGAGGAGGGCGTTTTCCCCGTCGATCTGGGTAACTTTAAAAACCCCGGTCGATACATCGAGAGCGGAAAGTCCAATCGCGTTTTTCCCGAAATACAGAGAGGCGATAAACTGATCACTTTTTGGGTCCAGCATATTGTCGTCGAGAATGGTCCCCGGAGTTATGACTCGAACGACCTCCCTTTTGACCAATCCCTTAGCCTGCTTTGGGTCTTCGGTTTGTTCGCAGATGGCGACTTTCTTGCCGGCTTTAAGGAGTTTGGTTATATATTGGGTCGCCGAATGGTGAGGGATTCCGCACATGGGAACAGGGTTGGATTTTTTATTTCTGGCTGTGAGTGCGATTTGCAAAATGCGGGATGCAATTTTGGCATCTTCATTGAACATTTCGTAAAAATCGCCCATCCTGAAAAATAAAATGGAATCCGCATATTCCTTCTTGATACCCCGATACTGCTGCATCATAGGGGTGTCGTCGACTTTCAGACTTTTGGCTAAAACGCCCATAGGATTATGCTATACGATTTTTAAAGTGAGGAAGAAGCTTGTTATAAGTGGCTCTCAGGTGTTCCGGGTGGACTTTGGTTTCTCCCAGTACGGGCATGAAATTGGTGTCTCCAACCCATCGGGGGACGATATGGCAATGAACATGCTCGTCATACCCCGCTCCAGCTGCTTTACCGAGGTTGTAGCCAATATTAAAACCGTCGGGATTGATCACTGCACGCAATATCTCGATGCATCTATGGATCAGTTGGTTGAGTTCTGTGCTTTCATTCGCATCCTGTTTGGTCACACACCCGATGTGGCGGAAGGGCGATACCATCAGGTGAGCGGAGTTATAGGGAAAAATATTCATGATGATAAAAGCGGACTGGCCCCGATGAAGGATATAGCTTTTTGCGTCATCCCCTTCTTTGGGAAGTGAACAGAAAATACAATCTCCTGATTTTTCACTCTTGATGTATTCCATTCTCCAGGGAGCCCAGAGCTGTTTCATGATTTTTCCTGAGTCTGTATCCAATTAAAAATTGCAGGTGTCCGCAAGTTTTTTTCCGGGATAAACCATTGCGAATAGTTCCCGGTTTTTTTTTCGCATTCGGTCTTCTTCCTGGTCGGAAACTTCATGGTCATAGCCCAAAAGGTGAAGGATACCGTGAATGAGCAATAAAGTTAATTCTTCTTCCAAAGACAGGCCGTGCTCCTCAGATTGCCTGTGGGCGGTCTCAAGGGAAATAGCGACATCACCCAGAATAAGTGTCCCGGCGGGTTCACCTTCTGACAGTTGGGGGAACGATAACACATCCGTTGACCGATCCATACCCCTGAACTGATGGTTCAGCTCACGCATACCGGAGTCCCCGACAAATAATAT
>CAZEBI010000076.1:0-12628 GCA_964510355.1 uncultured Nitrospina sp.
CGTAATTGAGCCGAGGAAAATTTTACTTGAAAAGCAGTAAAAAGCTATTGCAATTTGGGTCCAGCGTCACGCTGGCGCCTAGTGGTGGATGGTTAGTTTTTTGTATTTGGATCGGCGGTTTTCTTCTTTGCCGCCCAATTCCTGTTTGCGTTTTTCCTGGTATTCTTCAAAGTTTCCTTCGAACCATCTCACTTTGCTGTTGCCTTCAAAAACCAGCAGGTGAGTGCAGATACGATCGAGGAAAAATCGGTCATGGCTGATAACCAGGACGCATCCGCTGAAATCAAGAATGGCATTTTCGAGGTTGCGCAGGGTGGTCACATCGAGATCGTTTGTGGGCTCATCCAGTAGCAGGACGTTGCCGCCTCTTCGGAGTAATTTCGCCAGATGAACCCGGTTGCGTTCGCCGCCGGAAAGTTCGCCCACTTTTTTTTGTTGATCCGAGCCTTTGAAATTGAATCGTCCGACATAGGCTCTGGAACTGATGGTCTTTCCCGCCACTTCTATATGCTCGGTGCCGCCGGTGATTTCCGCGAACACGGAATTTTCCGGGTTCAGGTCGTGACGGTGCTGGTCCACATAAGAAAGTTTTACGGTGGAACCCAGCTTGAGGGTTCCGGCATCGGGTTGTTCTTCACCGGCGATCATGCGGAACAAAGTGGTTTTCCCTGTGCCATTGGGGCCGATCAAGCCGACTACCGCTCCACGGGGCACAGAAAAACTAATATCCTTGAGGAGGGCTTCTCCCTCCTGATAGCTCTTGCAAAGAGCGTTCACTTCAATGACCTGTTCGCCGAGTTGCGGGCCGGGAGCGATCTGGATTTCAAGCGAGTTGTCTTCCATGTCGGTCTTACGCGCGGAGAGTTTTTCGTATTCGTTGACCCTGCCTTTATTGTGTTTACGGCGTGCGCCGGGAGTTTCGCGCAACCATTGCAATTCTTTTTGCAGGCGTTTTTGTAAGGTGGAAGCGGATTTTTCTCTTTTTCTCAGGATTTCGGCTTTCTGTTCCAGCCAGGAACTGTAATTGCCTTCAAACGGTCGGCCTTTACCGCTTTCGAGTTCAAGAATCCATTTGGTAATATTGTCGAGAAAATACCGGTCGTGGGTGGAAACGATGATATTGCCGGGATAACTGGCGAGTGTATCTTCCAGCCATTGCACCGTTTCAGCGTCAAGATGGTTGGTGGGTTCGTCCAGAAGAATCATATCGGGTTTTTGCAGGAGCAGTTTGCAAAGGGCGACCCGCCTGGCTTCGCCGCCAGAAAGAGTGCCGGCTTTCTGGTCATCGGGGGGAAGCACGAGGGCATCCATCGCGACTTCCACTTGCCGGTCGAGCTCCCATCCATCGCAAGCATCAATTTCATCCTGAAGCCGGCCCATTTTTTCCAGGGCTTTTTCCATTTCCTCATCCGACATGGGTTCGGCCATTTTTGCGCTGACATCGTTGAATTCCGCAATCATTTTTTTTATGTTCGCAAAGGCCTGTTCCACATTTTCCCGAACAGTTTTCTCGTTGTCCAAAACCGGCTCCTGGGGCAGGTAGCCGATAGTAGTGCCTTTTAAGGGCGCGGCGCGACCGTCAAACTCGGTGTCGTCTCCCGCCATAATATTGAGCAGGGTGGATTTACCCGACCCGTTTTCTCCGACGATTCCAATTTTCGCGCCATGATAAAAACAAAGGTTGATTCCATTTAGAATCTCCTTTTGCCCGTACCGTTTGACCAGGTCCTGCATGGTGAAAATATATTCTCCTGCCATAATATTTTTCTATCCAAAAAGTTGTCGGTCTACCCGAGAAGAAATGTTTGCATCCCTCAGGTTTCTCATTAATCCTCCCCTCTCATGAGGGGAGGCCTGGAGGGGTGTGGATTTTTTGCTGAAATTCATAACTCACCGGTCGCTGACCGGGGCTTCTTTAATACCACAAAATCATAGTCATTGTTGAAAACCAGTTTGAATCCTATGTTTTTTGCCAGCCACTCAAAGGTTTTGGTGCTGTAAAAAATAATATGAGTGGGGTCGCGTTTATAAAACCAGTCGGCAAAAAGATCGGGCAGGAGTTTTTCGTCCCCGGCGGGATAAAACCGGGTCATGATCGCAAGAATTCCTCCTGGAGTCACCCGTTCGGCAATGCGCTCGATTTCCTGAGCCGGGCTTCTGAAATGTTCAAAAGTTTCTGTGGAGATGACCAGGTCATAATATCTGTCCAAATGAATGTCGGGGAAAAAGTTAGGGTCATAGGCATCCGCCTCGATGCCCTGTCTTTTAAGCAGAGCCTTTAAGACGGGTTCATAACCACAGCCATAATCGAGGGCGGATTTAATTTCGTAGGCTTGCAGGATGGAAATCTTTTTCTCAAACATCTGGACATACCCTTCATTCTCAAGGCTGTTTTCATGTTCCAGATAGCGTTTGACCTCTTCATCCGGGGAAATATGAAACTGAGCCGGGACAAATATTGCCCGGCACTGGAGACAAAGCCAGTATTCCCGGTTTTCTCCCGAGGTCAAGTGCTGTGCTGAAAAACTACATAGTGGACATTTCATCGGCGCAACTCTTGTGAGCCTTCCTGTCCTGGGGTGTAATTTTCCTTGATTCTTGTTACTTGCTCCATGATAATCGTTGGATCTAAGGGGTGAATAATTCGTTTTATCCTGCTCTAATCAATCAATAAATTTAGGGAAATTTTCGAATGGTTGCTTTTATTAATGGTAATGGGCTTCGTCCCGGTTATGTGATCAAGTTTAAGGGTGAACTTTATCGTGTTATGTCGGCGGATCATCGCACCCCAGGAAAAGGCAAGGCCTCCATGCAGACCAAGCTTAGAAAATTGAAGGACGGAACGCAAACAGAAATCAAGTTCCGCGCCGATGAATCGATTGAGCGCGCTGAAATGGAACAGGTCGAGATGGAATATTTGTATGATGACCCCTCAGGCCTTTGTTTTATGAACTGTGAAACTTATGAACAGTTGTTCCTGGATGAAAAAATCATGGGCGATGACAAAAAATTCCTTCTGCCCAATGCCCGAATAATGATCGAGTTTTGTGATGACAACCCTATCGGTGTGTCTTTCCCTGAGGGGGTAGACCTTAAAGTGACCGACACCGATCCGCCTCTGAAAGGGGCTACGGCTTCGGGTTCAGGAAAACCGGCGACACTTGAAACCGGTCTTGTTGTGACGGTGCCCCAGTTCATTCAAATTGGTGAGATGGTGCGCGTTTCGACTTCATCGGGAGAGTATTTGGAGCGGGTGAAGGGCTGATTTTCCTGGCAATTTGTTTGAATTTGTCCCGGTTATATCGCTCCCCCATACTTGTTTATTAATAAAGTTTGACTTAGTTCAGAGATTTAATTAAAGTAAGCTGTTGATTTATTTACAAAAAATGATTTTTTACCTTTTGGCGTCCTGCCTTTGGGCCTCATTTTTCCGCAAAGAGGTTCCGTGTGCAAAATGTAATTTCTGATAGTCCCTTAAGCCTCGTTGAATTGGTCATGCAGTCGAGTTTGATGGCCAAAGGCGTCCTGCTTTTGTTGTTGGTATTTTCCATCGTGTCGTGGGCGATCATTTTTAACAAGTTCAGGATCTATCGCCGGGCAAAAGATGAAGATACTCGATTTCTGGAAACCTTCTCGAAGACAGAAAACCTGACGCATATTTATAGTTTTGCCAAAGAGTTGCGGGTCAGCTCCGTGGCCCGAATATTCCTGACCGGTTATCGTGAGCTTTATGTTTTTCAGGAGATGGCCCGAGAAGAACGTAAAAAACGCGGAGAGTCTCCAACTTCAGGAGGAGAGCCGGTGACTCCCCGAGACTTGAAGGGCATCAGTCTTGCCCTCAATAAAGCCACCAACCGGGAAGTGGAACGCTTGTCGCATCGGCTGGATTTTTTGGCTACAACGGGCAGCACAACGCCCTTTATTGGGTTGTTTGGTACGGTTTGGGGGATCATGCATTCTTTCAGGAGCATCGGGTTGCAGGGCACAGCCAGTATAGGCGGAGTGGCTCCTGGAATCGCGGAGGCGCTCATCGCAACCGCCGCCGGATTAGTGGCGGCAATCCCGGCTGTCATCTTTTTCAATTATTTTAATAACAAAGTTGTACTCTTTACGTCTGTCATGGATGATTTTTCGCAGGACTTTGCTTATATGGCAGAAAAAAACTTTGTGCGGGAACCGGCACAAGAAAAGACATTCGATCTTTTGTGACCGTAGTTTTTCTCCCGGCCTCTGAAATGATGACCGTCGCCTGAGAAAAAAACACCGAATAAATAGCGACCCCTAAGTAGAAACGTTTATGTTGAAACAACGAAGACCCTATCTGGCGGAAATTAATGTGACTCCCTTTGTGGATGTTATGTTGGTGTTGCTGATTATTTTTATGATAACAGCGCCACTCATGCAACAGGGTATGGAGGTCCAGCTTCCTAAAGAATCGATGACCCCTATTCCTGTTAAAGAAATCCCCACCATTACTTTAAAGAGTAGCAAGAAAATATTCTGGAAGCAGGAGGAGTTGGTCAACCTGATGGGGTTGACCCGTAAAGTCGAGCAGTATATCGAAGCCAATAAACAAGCGGATAAAGACGGTGGAGTTTATTTGCGGGCGGACAAAACGCTAGACTATGGTTTTATCATGCATGTTTTATCCACGGTGAAGCGGGCCGGAGTGCAAAACATCGGGATGGTGACCGAGCCTTAAGAACCATGAAAGTCCAGTTTCCCCAGTCCTTCGATTTTAATCAGATGCTTGTGTTTTCTGTTTTCGGGCATCTTCTGTTTTTGACAGTCGTGTTGTTTTTTCCCAAGCCCGTACTCCTCCTGGAGAATATAGTTGTTCCCGCGTTTAGGGTGAGTCTGGTCAGTGAGCCCACAGGGTTCAAGTCGGCCGCACTAAACCGTTCTAAAGCCCCGGTGAGAGCCCGAGAGAAAAAGAAAAGCGGGGTTGAAAAAAAACGGGCATCGAAAAAGCCGGTGAAATTAAAGAAACCTGCGATGCCTGTCGAAGTGAAAAAGGTTCCTGCGGTCAAACCCCCCAAGTCCAACGGAATCCTGGCCGAGTTGAATAAGCTTGAAGCTAAGATAGCTCTCGCGACCCCATCGGGAAAAACATTGGTAGAGGAGTTGGACCAGGTAGCACGGCTGGAAAAACCCAGGATCAAACCTGCGCCTGCCAAACCCGTTAAGCGTAGACCGGTTGCCGAGGAAACCTTTCGGGGATTGGAAGTCTTAAAAGATAAAAAAGTCGAAGTAGAAGGGGCTGTCCCCCCGGCTCCCCTGCATCAAGATGTTCTGGAGAATTTTGAAAAGTCTAAAATAGAAGAAAGTTTTCCTGTAACGCTCCAGGCTCCTGCAAGGGATTTATTAAAGGAGTTGGAGCAGGTGGCCAAACTGGATGTTTCGCCTGTTCCTGGCCTGAAAACGCAGGAACCCGTGGTGTCTGTGGAAAGTATACGAAAAAGGAGCGAATCCTACGATTCCATTTACGAGAAACTGGACTCTTTTGCGGTTGAGTCAGAACCGATAAAAGTGGAAGTTTCCCGTGCCCAGCTCGACTCTTCCAGCTTTCGCAGTAAACTGCGTGCTCTGCCCAAGGCTTCTCACACCACAGATGAATCGGGGGTGGGGGATTCCTATGTGTTTACAGAAAAAGAGGGCCTCCCAGGCGCGAATGCTCAATCTTTGTATGTGGGTACGATTCAGGACAAAATCTATAAAAATTGGCGGGAACCTTTAGCCGAAGAACATAATCAGGAAGCTGTTGTGTCCTTTTTCATTTTTCCCGGTGGAAATATCGACAAGCCTTTTATCAAAAAAAGCTCTGGAGTGGAGGCCCTGGATACCCTGGCTGTCAGAGCCGTTCTGGATTCGGTTCCTTTTCCTGTGTTCCCCAAGGGGCTAAAGATGTCTAACCTTCATGTAAATATATACTTTAAATATGTTCCCAAAGACGAGTAAATCCGGTTTTTATATATCCCTGGTTTTAATGGTTCTGGTGTTATTGCAAGCCCGGGTCAGTTTGGCGGAGCCCCGAATTCGTATCGACCTGGAACGCGAGACGCGGAAAAAAGTTACCCTGGCGATTACAGATTTTGTTTTGCAAGGCCCCGGCAAAGATATCATGGGGCTTGGAGGCGAAGCTAAAAAAATTCTGGAAAAGGACTTGATACTTTCCGAATGGTTTTCTCCCCTGCAAAAGCCGGTGTTTGAGGAACTGGAAAAAATGGAACGCTCAACTTCTAAGGTGGACTACAGAAGCTGGCGTCAGGTAGGAGCCCAGTGGCTCATCAAAACCGAATACGGTGTGTTGAAGAATGGGAAAGGTCAGGTTTTTACTTTTCGACTCTATGACACAGTGAATAAACGGTTCCTGCTCGGTAAACGTTATAGAGCTTCGCGTGATCTGTTTCGAAAAACCGTTCACCGGTTTGCCGATGAAGTGGTCATGCAGTTGACGGGAAAACGTGGCATTGCGGAAACTCAGATAGCCTTCTTAAATCAGGAAAGTGCCGGCAAGGAAATTTATCTCATAGATTTTGACGGGTACAACCTGAGGCGGCTGACCCATGATTATACGGTTAACCTCAGCCCGGCCTGGTCGCCGGATGGTAAATGGATTATTTATACCTCGTATGCGGCCCGTAATCCGGATTTGGTCATGATTGATACCGTCGGGGAAAAGCGGCAGACCCTGCACCGCCTGCCGGGCTTGAATGCTGCGCCAGCCTGGTCACCAGACATGCAGAAGATTGCACTGGTGTTAAGCCGGGACCAAAATTCCGAAGTTTATGTTTTGAACAAAGATCGCAAACTGCAACGCTTGACCCGCCATTTTAATATTGATACGTCTCCCGCCTGGTCTCCAGATGGGAAAAAGATAGCCTTCACTTCTGACCGGTCAGGAACCGGAGCCCCGCAAATTTATATCATGGACTCCTCGAAAGGCGACGGGGCCAAGGTGACTCGTATTTCTTTTGGTTCCTCTTATAACGATAACCCGGCTTGGTCCCCCAATGGAGACCAGATCGCCTACACATCGAGAGTGGGGAAAAAGTTTCAAATCAGGATATATGATTTGAACACACATAAGAGCCAGGTCATAACCAAGAGCCCAGGAAGTTGTGAGCAACCCAGTTGGTCTCCCGATGGCCGATTTGTTATTTATCGAAAAAGGGAAAATAATCGGTACAATATTTTCATTCGGAAGGTGGGAAGTGACCGCGCAAGGCAGTTGACATTTTCCGGCAAGGGGCACAGTCCCGCATGGTCCCCATATTTCAAAGACTAAGCGGTTTCTACCGCAAAAATTGGCTTGCGGGTCGAGGCCGGTGCCCGGTTTTTCACCCCTACCTGGATAGTTCCCCTCAGTACCGGTTTCTTCTTTAAAAACAAAATGTTTGGAATACCGACTATTATGGGAAAATCATAAAAATCGCTATATTTTTGTTGTAATTTTAATATAATTATAGGATGATATTTTTACAGGATAAAATTTTAAGAGCAATATTTTCTGGAACTTAGTTCTGCTTGGTTTGCAGAAGGTGCTATTTAGTAATAAATTTGGGGACAATATATGAAACGAGGGCTACTATGAGAATTTTGAATTGGAAGGCAATCATTACCGCAGTATTTTGTGTGTTTTTAACAACGGCTTGTTCGAAAAAACTCATGCCACCTGAGATCGAAACTTCAGGAAGCGTCAGTGAAGGAACCGAGCTTACGGCAGGATCGTCAGAGAGTGACTTTGCCGGTTCCGGCGGACCTGGGGACTCCGGTTTTTTCAGTGAAGAACCTATTATGGAGCAGGGCTCTTCTTCTTCCGAGGGCTTTTCTGTTGACGGTTCGGGGTCGGGTTCTTCGGCTCAAGCGAATGTCGGTAATGGTTCATCGGGTTCTTTCGATGCCAACCCATTTGATTCCGGTGGTGGAAGTGGTTCCGGGATAGATTCGGGAATTCAAGAGTCGCGTTTGCAGTCTTTTCAGGCCTCGTCTGACTTGAGTGATATTCATTTTAAATTTGACCAGTATGACCTGGACAATAACTCCAGAGCGATCCTTCAGGAGAATGCCGATTTTCTCAAGCGCAACCCAAGCCTGCATGTAGAGATTCAGGGTCATTGCGATGAGAGAGGCACCAACAATTACAATATTGCTCTGGGTGAGCGTCGGGCTCATTCCACCAAAAAATATCTGGTGTCTCAAGGTGTAGATTCCAGAAATGTGCATGTTATAAGTTATGGTGAAGAAAAACCGTTCTGTTTTGACAGCAATGAAACTTGCTGGTACGAAAACAGGCGGGCGCATTTTATGGTCTCAAAATAACGTTTTCCTCGTTTTCAACGATTCCGGTTGGAATCGTATATAATAAAACCGCGTTGGGGGTTCGCCCCCAACGCGGTTTGTTTTTTGTGGTAAAAACGATTTGAAAACCAATAATCCGGGCATTTAGATTTTTACGAAAGAGCGGAATCCATGAAGGCGAAATCCACCACCTCCTTATTATTGCTCATAATACTCCTTTCCCCTGTCAATGCGTTCGCCCAGCTCTTTGGTGCCGATGATGAAGATTTGGCAAAAATAGAATTTGAATTAAAAAAGTTCAATACCCATTTGCAGAATTTGAAAACCACTCAGCTTGAGAATCTGCGCAGGCAGCAGGAGGAGCTGTTGCGTCAGGTCGAGGAAATCAAACAGATCCTTCCTCAATTTCAAGGGGCCATAGAGTTGAACAAATCTGAAACCCTGAACAGCCTCAACAAAACCAATTTAAAAATAAATGACCTGGAAGCGGAGGTTAAAAACCAGGTTTTGAGTAAAATTCACCAGCAAAACAAGATTCTCGAACTATTCAGGGTGGAGCAAGAAAATTTAAAAGAAGGGTTGGCGCAAGATATAGAAAGATTTGAGCAATCCAGTAAATCCAATTTTCGGGATTTTTCCAATGCCAACCAGGAAACCCTGGGAAGTGTCGTGCGGCAGTTGGAAGTGCAGAGTGCTACGACAAAAAAAGGTTTTGATGACACCATCGCTCTTTTTCGCACAGAGGTCATTCCTACTATTGCCGATGAAAACCAGAAGAACCAGAAAATGATTCTGGAGAACTTGACGCATGCCAACAAGGAAACCCGGAAAAGCCTGGAGACCTCCTTTGTTAAAAATCAGGAATTGAACCAGAAGCTGATCGGAATTCTTCAGGAGAGCTTAAAGCAGGGGGCGGGTACCCGATCCGTGTTGGAGGCCATCGAAAAAGATCTGAAAGTCACTCGTGTGGGTTTAGAAAGGGCGAACAAAAGTATTGCCAGCAA
Organism: uncultured Nitrospina sp.; assembly: GCA_964510355.1. Classification (GTDB taxonomy): domain Bacteria; phylum Nitrospinota; class Nitrospinia; order Nitrospinales; family VA-1; genus LS-NOB. Next base: position 9,306 of record CAZEBI010000076.1, read on the forward strand.
CCATTCAGCGATCGCCGAGGTGCAAAAGGCCGTGGCCATCACGAATAAAAATCTTGGGGTTGCGGATGAAAAATTCAACAAGCTCATTGAGCTTTCTACCGAACTTGTCGTTCATTCCACAGAACTGGAAGAGTCGGTGGTTGGGCAACTTAATGAGTCGGCACAGAAAGGCGAGGCCGGTAATATTAAAATAGACCTGGCAAACGAGAAACTCTCCCGCCTGATTGAGATTCTCAAAACGATTGCCAAGGAACAGGCAAAACTGAGCCCGCTCACCGCGACACTGAGCACTATGCAAAAAGAGCAGAAGGCTTTGCAAAAGGCGCGATCAGGTTTGGTGAAAAACCAAAAAGAAATCAAGGATGCGCTCGCCGATTTACGCCGCAAAGCGAATGTGAACATTTCCCGAAACGATGACATCAAGAAAGCCCTTGGGCAATTAAATTCAGCTAAAGCTGGAGCCGGGGGAAAATAGAATTGCCGGGTGGCAAAAGTTTTGTCGTTGCAGTTCCGGCTTTCTCAAAGTTTGATCGATTGTTGATCCTCACTACCCTGCCGCATTATGGCTAAAACCACTACTATTTTTGTTTGTCAGGAATGTGGGCACCAGATCCCGAAATGGATGGGACGGTGTCCCGAATGCGCGGCCTGGAGCAGTTTTGTCGAAGAAACATCGGCTCCGCGCGGTTCGCAACGAAGCTCGCAAAGAGAGTCGCAACCTGGAACATTGACTCCTATTACGCAAGTCAAGGCCGTTGCCGAACACCGTTTGACTACCGGCATCGGAGAGTTTGACCGGGTTCTGGGCGGGGGCATGGTCGAAGGTTCTCTTGTTCTGATCGGCGGAGAACCCGGCATCGGAAAATCAACGCTCATTTTACAAAGCATGGGCCATTTGGCCCGGCTGGGAAAAAAAGTTCTGTATGTCTCCGGGGAGGAATCGGGGCCGCAAATCAAACTCCGCGCCGAACGCCTCGATGCCCTGTCTGAAAATCTACTGGTTTGTTCCGAAATCTGTGTGGAGGAAATCCTTCAGTTGCTCGATAAGGTCAAGCCCGATGTGCTGGTGCTGGATTCTGTGCAAACGTTTTACACGGCGGATTTGCAATCTGCTCCGGGAAGCATCGGTCAGGTGCGGGAAGTGGCCTTCAAAATTTTTCAAGCTATCAAGCACCGCAATCTCCCCACTTTTTTGATCGGTCATATCAATAAAGACGGGGCGATAGCCGGACCCAAAGCTTTAGAGCATATCGTGGATACGGTGGTTTATTTTGAGGGCGAGCGAGGCCATGCTTACCGGGCTTTGCGGGCGATTAAAAACCGCTTTGGTCCCACTCCTGAGATAGGGGTGTTTCAAATGATGCCGGAGGGGTTGGTGCCGGTGGAAAATCCTTCCGAATGGTTTTTGTCTGAACGTCCCGAAGATTCCTCGGGCTCCACCATCGCGGCAACCCTTGAAGGAAGCCGCACCTTGTTGGTCGAGGTGCAAGCTCTGGTCAGCACTTCCTCTTCTATAGGAATGCCAAGAAGAATGTCTACAGGCTTTGACCATAACCGCATGTCTTTGTTGATCGCCATTATGGAAAAAAGGATGGAGTTCAACCTGCAGGGTGAGGATATTTTTGTAAATCTGGCCGGAGGCATAAAAATTACCGAACCGGCTCTGGACCTGCCTGTCGTGGCCGCAATTGCAGGGAGTTTTCGTGACAAGGTTATAGACCCGTTAACGGTATTGATCGGGGAGGTGGGTTTGACAGGAGAGGTGCGCACGGTCATGCAGTTGGATGCCCGGATCATCGAAGCCAAGAGGTTGGGGTTCAAACGTTGCATCATCCCGTACTCTGCAAAAAAGTTGAAGAACCTGCCCGATAAAGGCATTGAGTTGCATTTTGTGAAAAATCTTGCTGATGTTTTTGAGCACTTATTTTAAGAGCCAATTATGAAAGTCTGCGCGATCATTCCGGCGGGGGGGCAGGGAACCCGAATGGGAGGGACGGTTCCCAAACAGTTTCAGGCGCTCAAGGGCAAACCCATCCTGCATTACACCTTGAGAACATTGCAGGAATCTGGGCTCATTGATTCGCTGGTTCTGGTTGTGCCGAAAAAGGAGATGGAAAATGCTCGTGCCGACTGGTTGGAATGTCCTCCGATTGTCAAACAAGTTGTAGTGGGAGGAGAAAAAAGGCAGGACTCTGTTTTCAACGGGTATCAGTCTCTTCCTACCGATACAGATATTGTCCTGGTCCACGATGGGGTGCGGCCTTTTTTATCCAGGGAAATGATTGCGCAAACGATTCAGGCTGCCGGAAAATTTGGTGCGGCAATCACGGCTATACCTGTCCACGACACCCTCAAACAGGTCGATGATTCCGGGTTGGTTCAGCGTACTGTGGAGCGAGAGGGTCTCTGGCGCGTTCAGACCCCACAGGCTTTTCGTTATGGTTTGCTCGGCGAGGCTTTTCTAAAAGCCCAGGCGGATTCTTTTTATGGCACCGATGAAGCCGCAGTGGTCGAGTATTTGGGGCGGGAAGTCCGGGTTGTGGACGGCTCCGAATGGAATCTCAAAATCACCCGCCCGGAAGACCTGGTGCTGGGCGAAAGCATTGCGGCAAAATTGTTCCCGGAACCCTAAAATAATCTGCTCCCTGAAAGTCCCTCCGACCATCTAATACCTGCCCAAGAATAAAATTCACCCTTTTCCAAGGAGAGAAAAAATGTTGCAAGCCGGAATCGATGCGCCCGATTTTTCTGTAAAAGATCATAACGGAAACACCATCAGCATGAAGGACTATGCGGGTAAAAAAGTGGTTCTTTGGTTTTACCCCAAGGCCGATACTCCCGGTTGCACGGTGGAAGGCCAGGGTTTTCGTGATAACTTTAAAAGTTTTGCCGAGAAAAATACCCAGATTTTCGGGGTGAGCCTGGATAACGAAACAGACAACAAAGCTTTCGCGGAAAAGTTCTCTTTTCCCTACCCGCTATTATGTGATGTGAATCGGGAAATTGCCTTGGCTTATCAGGCGGTAAAAAGCGCCGAAGATCAGTATGCGGCCCGCATCACTTATGTGATTGGGGAAGATGGAAAAATTCTCGAAAGTATAGAAAACGTTGATACCATGACCCACTCCAAAGATTTATGTTCCCGGCTATAGCCCACTAGGCGTGTACCCCTTCGGGGCATGCGTGATGTCCTTTTCCTAAACTTTCATGCCCTACAAGGGTAAAGGCAAAGGTGGAATATCACGGGGCCAACTAGCAACGACTTTATTTGGCGAGCAAAGAGTTGTCTCGGCTCAAAGAGCCCTTGCTCATTACCATCGGCC
>CAZEBI010000077.1:0-12597 GCA_964510355.1 uncultured Nitrospina sp.
ACATATGAAGGCAAATTTTTAATGCTGTAAGGGTTGTTCAATAGCTCTCTAAAAACAGACAAGCTCTTAACTGGAACGCCCATTTCTACGCCAGAAACAATTGCATCCTTATATTCGCCTTCCTTTAATAATTTTGGGTTGTTTGCAAAAAACCAAATCTCAAAAACAAACGCCTGGACAAAAAGTTTTTTCGTTAGTCTCTGAAAGGCCTCGACAGCACTGAACATGTGCATGTGAACACCTTTCGCGTTTAACTCATAAATTTCAGATGGGTCATTATCAGCATGTTTAAAAAAATTCTGTGCCTTGTTCAAAGCCTTTAACCATTCTTTTTCCCGGCCTGGCACTACAAACAGCTCCACATCTCTTAAAACACCAGGAGGTATTCCTTTTTTCTTACAAAGGCCGGTCAAAATACCATCGGCGGCAGAAACCAACGTATGGATTGATACCAAGTCACCCTCATCAAAAAAAAGTTTTATTGCCGTTTTTAGTTGCCTTTCTGCCGCATCAATTTTAGAAACTTTTTCCTTACCATCACTGGATCGAACTTTGGAAGCCGTTTTCCCGTCTTGGCTTATTTTTATCATAACTCACTCGTTCAAAAGAATTTCTCAACGCTCAATTACTTCCGTTGCAAAATACCCAGCCACTCCTTGTCTTTTCTTTGCTCAGCGGACAAGGATGTTTTATCGAGTTGAAGAATTTTAAAGTTTTTTGAGAAATGTTTTTCAATGTCTTCACGGGTGGTGTTGTAGGGAGGGCCGCCCTGTTTATCCGTGTGGTAAAACAACCCTATCAGCATTCCACCCGGTTTTAATATGCGCGTAACATTCAGCACGTAGTCCCGTCTTTGTTTCGGAGAAATGGCGCAAAAAAATGTCTGTTCCAGCACCAGGTCATAAACGTCATCGTGGGAACCATCCAGACTGAAAAAGTCCTGATGCAAAATACGGCCCTTGAGATTTCGCTCCTGCAAGGCATTTTCTAAATACCTGACAGCCCCTGAAGAAAAATCGATAGCCGTGACATCAAACCCGTTTTCCGCCAGAAATACGACCTCATGCCCTCTTCCGCAACCGGGAACCAGCACTTTCCCCAAAGGCAGTTTCTCCTCCTGCCACAACTTGACAAAGGGCGGAGCCACCTGGCCCAGGTCCCAACCCAGGTCATTGGTATCATAATGGTTTTGCCAGTCTTGCCGACTGTATTCTTCAGTCATAAAAATCTACCAGATTCTGAATCGCCGCTTTGCCCATCGCTAAAACCGCCTCTACAGAGTTTCCGCCGATATGCGGAGTCACCATCAAATTGGGCAGTTGGAGAAAATCAAGTTCTGTCGGAGGTTCCTGCCAGAACACATCCAACCCGGCACCGGCAATTTGCCCGGAAAGCAATGCCTGATGGAGATCACCCTGATGGACAACCTGGCCTCTGCTGGTATTGATCAGATACGCCGCCGACTTCATTTTTTCCAGCACGGGTTTATTGATGAGGTTTTCAGTATCTTCAGTCAATGGTATATGCAGGGTGATGATGTCGGCTTCTTTAACGATTTCATCGAATTCCATTTCCACAGCGCCGGACGTGCGGCAAAACTCACTGCGATCTGCAATATCCCGCACCCCTATCCGGCATTGAAACGGTTGCAACAGCCGGACCAGTTCCTGGCCCACATTACCGCAACCGATGATCCCTATGAATTTCCCGCTTAGGTCCCGCCCGCCATCGCGATGCCAAACACCTCTTTTTAATTCTTCTGATCCCAAATACATATTATGACAGAGAGCGATCATAAACCCCAATGTCAGTTCCGCCACAGATCTGCGGTTCGTGCCAAAGGTCACTCTAAATTCGGTCTTGGCACGGTTCAATGCCTCTTGATCCACGTTATCGAGCCCAACTCCATACTTCGAAATCATTCTCAATTTAGGCAAGGAACAAATCAGTTCGGCATTGATAGGATCTCTTCCTATCACAGCGGCATCCGCATCCGTCAGAAAATCGACCAACTCGGCAGCCGAGAGGTATCTGTCTTTTTCGTTGAAGACCGTATCAGGAAAATGACCCAATAATTCGGCTTTTAATGCTGGAGATTTGCAAAACGCCGGAGGGGTGACCGCAATGCGTGGAGTCCCCATCATTCAACCCAAAATCTGGGTAACGATGGAAGCACCCGCAGTGTAGGTGCCAATCATGGAACCAAAACTGGATAAAAAGAAAACCAGTAGTAACCGGGCGACACGGTTTTTCCACCACATGGAATAGATAGCAATGTCTTCGCGCAGGGTTTCAAAATCACTCACTTTCGGTTTGCGCATATACGATTCCACCAAACCCACAACCATCCCCGCGCCAATAGTGGGGTTGAGCGATGTCAACGGGGCGGCAAAAAAACTGGCGATGATAGAGACGGGGTGTCCCAGAGCGATCAAAGTTCCCAAGGCACAAAACCCTCCATTGAATAAAACCCAGGTCAGCACCAACTGCCCGCCCAACTCGGGAGACTGGTAGAAACCGACCCCGAACATCGCCAGAATAAATACGCAGATGCCCCAACCTATAAAATAACCCATCCGGCTGGGAGGCGGTTTATTCTCCAGCTTTTTCAGATGCGCCGCATCGGGAGGAGAATCCATTGTCGGAAGCATGCCGATCAAATGTCCGGCACCGACCACTGCCAGAATTTTTTTAGGAGCATTCTGTGTCTGCGCTATTTGCGCCAACCGCCCCACCATATATTCATCGCGCTCATCAATCAGAACTCTCTTGATCGCTGGCAATTCCTCGCCAAACTCACCCACCACAGAATGCAATAAATCCCCGTTCTTGAGGTCTTCAATCTGTTCTTCGCTGATCTCTTCGCCGACAAACACTCCTGCTACCAGCCCTCCGACAATTTTAAGTTTTTGCCAGAACGACACCTCTGTGACCAGGCGGTGCAAGGTGGTCGATATGTCCCGGTCAATAACTTCCAGTTGAATATTTTTTTCACGCGCCAGTTCAGTCGCTCGAATCATTTCCTGACCGGCCTCAACGCCAATGCGTTCGGCCAGACGTTTTTGGTAGGCACTCAAAGCCAGGTTTATCAGCAGGAGCCCGGCTTTCTTTTTGCGGAATACTTCATAGATATCGAGGTTCTTCCACCAGGTCTGGTTGGTGAGGTTTTCCAGGCGCGGAGCGCATAATTCCACGGCAATACAATCGTAGTCTCCGCTCTTGATATGCTCCTCTACCATTTCCACACTCAAGCGGGAAACATGAGCCGTTCCCATCAAGGTCACTTCTGTCTCACCGAGACGAACGATTTTAATAACATCTTCTTGTTTTTCCACAATACCCTTTCCTTCAACAGCAAAATTTCGCAAGCTACCGCTCAAACAAGCGGCAAACAATTAATTGAGTTATTATAGGGAAGATTATATCCGTGACAAGATCATCCTTGGAGTCACAAGCTTCATAATTTAACATAAACCGTATTGAATCAGTTAATTCTATGCAACCTTTTAAACTTCAGGCTGACTATGAGCCCGCCGGGGACCAACCCGAGGCCATAGAAAAACTGGTCCAGGGCCTGGGTTCCGGCCCGACCCCCCAGACTCTGCTTGGGGTAACGGGTTCTGGAAAAACTTATACCATTGCCAATGTCATCGAACAGGTGCAAAAGCCGACGCTGGTGCTTGCCCATAATAAAACCCTTGCGGCGCAACTTTATAGTGAGTTCAAGGCATTTTTTCCGGATAACGCGGTAGGATATTTTGTCAGCTATTACGATTATTACCAGCCCGAGGCTTATCTGGCCCACACCGACACCTATATTGAAAAAGATTCATCCATCAATGACGAGATCGATAAAATGCGGCACGCCGCCACCCGCGCCCTGTTTGAACGCCGGGATGTCATCATCGTAGCCAGCGTTTCCTGTATTTATGGCCTGGGTTCACCGGAAGCTTATCACGGTATGCTGTTGTTTTTGGAAAGAGGCAAAACTCTGGAAAGGGACGAGGCTCTACAGAAACTGGTGGAAATTCAATATAAAAGAAACGATGTGGATTTTCAACGCGGCACCTTCAGGGTTCGGGGAGACGTCCTTGAGATCATGCCCGTTTATGAAAGAGCGGAAGCTCTTCGTGTCGAATTTTTCGGCGACCAAATAGACCGGATTTCTGCTTTCGACCCTCTCACCCGCCAACCGATCCGGGAACTGGATCGTATTGCCATTTATCCTGCCAGCCATTATGTCATGCCGAAGGGACCGCGAGAAAAAGCCATGGTAAACATCCGCAAGGAGCTGATCGAACGGGTGGCCCATTTTGAAGATCAAAACCTCCTTGTCGAAGCGCAAAGAATTGACCAGAGAACCCTGTTCGACCTGGAGATGATCAAAGAGGTCGGTTACTGTCAGGGCATTGAAAACTATTCGCGCCATCTTATGGCTCGTCCACCCGGCGAACCGCCACCCACTCTACTGGATTATTTCCCCAAAGATTCGCTTTTTGTTATTGATGAAAGTCATGTCACCCTGCCGCAATTGCAAGGGATGTATAAAGGCGACCGATCCCGCAAAGAGACCTTGATCCGCTATGGTTTTCGCCTGCCCTCAGCTTTCGACAATCGTCCTCTGAAGTTTGAGGAATTTGAACAGCATATCGACAACGTCATTTATGTTTCCGCCACTCCCAGTTCTCATGAACTCGAAAGATCTGAAAATCGGGTGGTGGAACTGATCGTTCGACCCACGGGACTGGTGGACCCCGAGGTTGAGATCAAACCCGTGACCACTCAAGTGGACGATTTATACAACCAGATTCGCTCCCGGGCGGAAAAGAACCAGCGTTGCCTGGTCACTACCCTGACCAAAAAGTTTTCTGAGGATCTGGCGGAACATTATTCTGAACTGGGACTGAGGGTCAAATACCTTCATTCTGACATCGTAACTCTGGAGCGCATCCAGATCATCCGCGAACTTAGGCTCGGGGAATTCGATGCTTTGATAGGTATCAATTTGCTACGGGAAGGACTCGATATTCCAGAGGTTTCTTTAGTGGCCATTCTTGATGCGGATAAAGAAGGTTTTCTGCGCTCCACCACATCGTTGATCCAGACCTCAGGAAGGGCCGCAAGGAATGTTGCCGGAAAAGTTATTTTTTATGCCGATACGGTAACCCGATCCATGCAAGCCGCCATGGATGAAATGACCCGTAGAAGGGAAATCCAGCTTGCTCACAACCTGGAAAACCAGATAACCCCCCGCTCCATTCAAAAAGCCATTGCAGATTCCATGCAATATTCAGAACCCCAAAATTTTGCAGTGATGGAAGAAGAGGCCTATGAATCGGGCAAAACCGTCGCGCAGTTGATTGCGCAACTGGAAAAACAAATGCTCGCTACGGCAAAAAATCTGGAGTTTGAAAAAGCCGCCGAACTCAGGGATCGAATCAAACGCCTGCGGGAAAAAGACCTGGAAATTATTCTATAGCAGGGTACAACTATTAGCCGCCTGCCGAAGGAGCAACCCCCTTTATCAGTGGGAGCTTTGCCTAGTCGATAAGACAAAAAAGCGAGATGCTTCGACAGGCTCAGCATGACGATTGCGGAGGGGATGTCATCCTGAGCCTGTCGAAGCATCTCGGGGTTATGTAAAGCTTCCGGTAAGAGTCGGAAATATTATCGATGGTTCGCCTTGTGTTCCTTTGACCTTTCGACAATGAACCGGGTGATCCCCTCTTCGGTCTCAGGAAGAGGATTTTTCCATTTAACTCCTGTCACATAAGGAGAGGACTCGCTTTTTGGGTTTTTCCTTAAATTTTTCACTTCCGCTTTTTGCAGTTTGATGCTCCCGCCCGTAGGAAGCTCTATAGACATATATAAAAGGTTTTGTTTGGTGACCTGCTTGGCATGGCTGATCAAGGCCCCACCAGAACTGATATCGCGAACAACTCCAGAATCTTCAAACTTCATATCACCTTCTTCATAAAAAAATGTAACGGGAATATTGCTTTTGAATCGCTCAGTTTTTCGCAAATTATGCTGGTCAAAACTACGAGGGTATTCAACAACCAAAAGCGAAATCGCCTGGGCCAGGGCATAACTGGCCGAAGACTTGAAGTTGACGAACAACCCCTCTTTGATGAAATGAATTTGCACTCCGGTTTGAGGAGCAATCCGGTAGTTTTCACCCCCCACCATGGGTAAATCAATAATCACATATTGCCCGGTCTTCCAGCCTCTGACAGAAACAGAAAAAACCTCACCTCGAATGGTGAGGGTCACTTTCTGCCCCATTACAAATGGAATCTCACTGGATTTGATGGCCATTAAATTCAATAACCCCTGTCATAAAAAATCAACTGAAAATAACTACACTTCATTAATATTGGCAAGCAAATAAACTACTCAACCTCAAGCAAATATTCAAGGAAAAAGCACGTTCCCTGAACACAAGCCCGCAGATGCGATTTTGTAGGAATCATAATGTTTGAGGCGTGGTGGGTGGATAAAGCTTAAAATATTGTTTGAAGATTTTTCCGGCTATCGGCCCGGCAGTGGCCCCGCCATGCCCCCCATGCTCAACGATAACAACCACAGCGATTTCGGGTTTTTCATAGGGCGCAAACGCCACAAACCAGGCATGATCTCGATACCTGCGCGGTATGACCTCCCCCTTGTCCAGTTCCTCATTGGATTTCATCCGCACGACCTGGGCGGTACCGGTTTTTCCCGAAACAATAATATTTTTCAAACGGGATCTTTTTCCTGTCCCCCGTGCGCCGTTCACCACGTCGCGCAAAGCCGCCCTGACCTGTTCCAAATGACCGGGGTCCACCCCCATTTGGCCGACTATTTTCGGAAAAAATTCTTCTCGCACCTGCCCTTCGGGCCCTTCAATACGTTTTACCAGATAGGGTTTGAGTAAAAAACCTCCATTGGCTACGGCAGCTATCAAACTTGCCTGCTGTATTGGCGTTACCAGATTATAACCTTGACCGATGGATGCGGAAATGGTTTCGCCCAGCAACCAGGGCTCCTTCTTGTTCAACAATTTCCACTGAGTGGTGGGAATCAACCCCTTTTTTTCACGCCGCAAACCCAAGTGGGTGGAACGGCCCAGCCCAAAGCGTTTTGCGTATTTCGCAAGCCTGTCGATGCCCAACCGATGCCCTATGGTGTAAAAATAAACATCACAGGACTGCACCAGAGCGTCATGTAAGTTGATGGCACCATGCCCGGATTTTTTCCAGCACCGATACCGCCCTCTGCCCAGCTTAAAATACCCGGGACAATAAATGGATGTATCCGGTTTGATCACGCCTTCTTCAAGACCCGCAAGCGCTGTCACAATTTTGTAAGTAGAAGCCGGGGGGTATTGACCATGAATAGACCTGTTTTGTAGCGGGTGCCACTCGTCCGTCAGCAATGCGTTCCAGTCCTTAGGAGAGATTCCCGCCGCAAACTTATTGGGATCGAACGAAGGTTTGCTGGTGATTGCAATGATCTCTCCGGTCTGCACCTTCATCACCACCACGGAACCACTCATACCCTCCTCGGCAGTTCCGGTCATCAATTTTTCCAGTTCCTGTTGTATCTTTGCATCCAGGGTGAGAACAAGTTTGTTCCCGCTTTCTGGCGGTAGTTTGCGCAATGTCTTGAGCTCCCTGCCGGAAACGTCTACCTCAACTTCCTTATAGCCCTTTTCGCCGCGCAAAATAGATTCATATATATTTTCCAGGCCATTTTTACCGACAAAATCTCCTTGTTTGTATTTTGGGTCTTTACGATTTTTCAGACTTGCCTTGGAAATCTCGCCCAGGTAACCCAATGTATGTGAGGCAAAATCATTGAACACATAATTTCTTAGCGGCTCAGCCCTGATATGTATTCCGGGAAGACTCATATTATTCTCTTCGACAAAGGCCACTTCTTCCCGGGAAATATCCCCCTTTATCAAAACCTCCTTGAAGGATTTAGTCCGGGCTATTGCCTTTTTCAATTTTTCCCGATCCAGGGAAATTCTTTGGGAAAGTTTATCCAGAGAAGAGTCCAGATCCCCGGCATCTTCAGGAGTCAAATACAAATTGAAAGCGGGACGGATGCTGACTAAAGTCTCACCGTTCCGATCCTTGATCACTCCACGGTTTGCCGGCAGAGTCACCATTCGCACCCGGTTGCTCTCTGAGAGCCCCGTCAGGTATTGCCACTTCAGTATCTGTAAATACCAGATGCGCATCCACAGGCAGAGGAAAGAAACCACAACAAGGATGGCAAAGACACGTATCTTCTTTTTAATCGCATCACTGGTTTCAGTGCCGTAGCGAAACAGGATCATCTTGTTATTCCCGCATACGAGTCGGTTTTTTTGGATTTCAACCCACCGTCAATTTTATCCAATACTACAAACATCAAGGGGCCTATCAATGCATTATAAATACTGTAAACGGGCAACGACTGATACAAAAAACTGGAAGCGACCTCCCCCTTCAAGATAGTTCCCATAGAGAAATAAAACACCAGGCCATCAAAAATCGAGGAAAAAATGAGAAATATTCCTATCGGTATCACGCCCTCGACATAAAACTTGTCTTTAAGCGTAGAAAAAAAATAACCGATCAAGCTTTTCGAAAGCGTGTTGACTCCCAGCAATGCTCCTGAAAGACTGTCCTGGACGAGTCCTATGGCTATCCCGGCACCCATCCCGCTTGTCCGGGAATATCGGACCGCGCAATAGACCACCCAAACCAGAGCCAGGTCTGGCGTAACGCCTCCAAAGGAAAAAAGTTCCAGCCAGGTGGTCTGGGCGGAAAATATAAAAACCGCAATAAATGCCTGCACAAAATAATACATAAGGGCACCTGTGAAAATTGCTTTTAGCCATGAGCGACCCTTACTCCATAAGGGTCGTTGCCCGAGGCTAAATTATGAAATACATAGCGGTGCCCATAAACAAACCTTCAAGGTAGAAGAACGAGCACCTCTTCCAAACGCGACAAGTCCGCGCCGGGAACCAAAGTAATATCCTGAAACAAACCCTGTTTTTTTCTGGAAACATGCGTAACTTTTCCGATGATCAAACCTTTCGGGAAAATTCCTCCCAGCCCTGAGGAAAGTACGGTGTCGCCCTCCCTGACATCTGCCGTATTGGGAACAAATTTCAAATAGCACTCACCTTCACCCGTCCCCACCACAACTCCCGACACACGGCTTCCCTGAAACAACGCATCCACCGCACTACGACCGTCAACAATCAAAAGCACCTTCGAAGTATTGGGTCCGGCATGAATCACCTGCCCGATCACTCCGGCATCGGTGACCACGGCAAAGTGATCTTGTATCCCATCCTGTGTGCCCTTGTTAACAAACACCACCTTTGACCATTGGGTGGCGTCTCTGCCAATGACCGAAGCCACCACAGCCTTTTTCTCCCAACCGTCCTCATATGCCATGAGTTTGGAAAGACGCTTTTGGCTGGCAAGACGTTCAACAAGTTTATTTTTTTCGCTTATGAGTCTTTGTATTTCAAGTTTTAGCTGATCATTTTCTCCGGCCACATCAACAAGAAAAAAATAGCGATTTATGCCGTCGGAGACGGACTGGATGGTTTGAGTAAAAAAATTCTGGAATGGGGAGAGAATTACGCCGGCTAAGGAATCCAGGAAATGAGTGCCTTTTTCCTGCTTGACGTTCAAAGTCATCAACAACAGGGAAAACAGCAGAATAGCGGAAACCAGAACAATATTCTTTCGGCCTTTAATTCCCTTATTGGGCACCGCTAGAGGGCAATCTTTCTCAGCAGTTTCGGGTCATTCAATACTTTTCCTGCGCCCAAAGCAACTGCCGAGAGAGGATCGGTAGCAAGGGTTATAGGCAGACCGGTTGCTTCTTTTAAAAGAATGTCTAATCCTTTGATCAGCGAACCGCCACCCGCAACAACCACCCCTTTATCCACAATATCCGCCGCGAGTTCAGGAGGTGTGCGTTCTAACGCAATCTTAACCGCTTCGACAATGGTACCGAAGGTTTCGGCCAGGGCTTCCCGGACTTCTTCATCCGAGATGAGCAGGGTTTTAGGAATTCCTGCAACAAGATCCCTACCCTTGACTTCCATGGTCAGTCTTTTTTTCAAGGGGTAGGCAGAACCAATTTGAATTTTCACTTCTTCGGCAGTCCGCTCACCGATCAGAAGATTATATTTCTTTTTAATATAGTTGACGATGGCCTCGTCCATTTCGTCCCCGGCAATACGAACCGACTTGCTGAACACAATTCCAGACATGGAAATAATCGCCACCTCTGTCGTCCCACCGCCGATGTCGATGATCATATTTCCGGTGGGCTCCTGCACAGGGAGGTCCACACCAATAGCAGCCGCCATCGGTTCTTCAATCAGGAACACTTCGCGTGCGCCCGCCGATTCTGCGGAATCCCTCACCGCCCGTTTTTCGACCTGGGTGATTCCGGAAGGAACAGCAATGACCACCCTGGGACGCACCAATGTCCTGCGATTATTATGAACCTTGCGGATAAAATGGCTGATCATCTTTTCTGTCACTTCAAAATGAGCGATCACTCCATCTTTCATCGGGCGAATGGCGGTGATGCTACCGGGAGCACGACCCAACATCTGCTTGGCCTCTTCACCCACGGCCATCACCTCGTTGGTATTGCTGTTTATCGCCACCACGGAAGGTTCACGCAGAACAATTCCCTGACCCTTCACATTTACCAGAGTATTCGCCGTTCCCAAATCGATCGCCAAATCGTTGGAAAACAAATCCCAGAAAAAATTAAACACCCATAGCCTCTATCACATATCCCTCAATTTTACGTAACTACTTGTTTTATCTCAGTTTTCTTTATAACAAGGGGGCGTACAAAATGCAAGACAAATCCCGGTATGCTCGACATCTGGCCCCTGCAAAAACCGCGTGAGCCACGAATAACCCGAACTTCTCTTCACAGACTGTACCCCACTCATTAATAATGGCTTGCGCTTGGCTTGCACGTTTTATAGTATAGGTGCCTTCACTTAACCGGGACCGGAGAGAAACACCTATGCTGAGCATAATTCGAGAACATGCTGATTCCTGGATGGTTAAATCCATCCTGTGGCTGATCATAATAGCTTTTGTGGGAACCGTTTTCTACTCATGGGGAATGGGTGGTGCTTCCGGTTCTAGCGGTGGGGTCATAGCATCCATTGAAGGAGAAAAAATTTACCAGGGAGAATATGAACGCACCTTCAATAATCTCGTAAATTTTTATCGCCAGCAATTCAGGAACCAGTTTTCTGACGAAATGGTCAAAACACTCGGCCTGAAAAACCAGGCCCTGGAAGCTTTAATCCAGAAACAACTATTATTGCAGGAAGCCGAGAAACAAAACTTGAAGGTCAGTGATGCAGAGTTGATTTCCCATATCAAAGGCTTGTCTGCATTCCAAATTGAAAAAGGGTTCAGCAAAAAGTCCTACGACGGTTATCTTCAGTCGCAACGGCTCACGCCCGGTGACTTTGAAGACAGCCAGCGCCAGGCACTGATTTTAGAAAAGCTGGAGAAACTGTTTCGAATCAGTGCCCAAGCCTCGCAAAATGAAATCCGTGAAGCCTTCACTCGTGAAGAAGAAAAAGCCAAGTTGGACTATATACGGTTCAATAGCGATCACTTTCAAGTCGAAAAAAGTTTTACCGACCCCGAACTCACTGTTTTTTTTCAAGCCAACAAAAAGCAGTTTGAGATACCATCACAGATCCAGGTTGAATATGTAAAAATAGACCCCAAGACCTATCTTGCGCAAATCGAACTGCGCGATGAAGACATTGAAGATCATTATCAGACCCATATCGCTGATTTTCGCGTTGAGCAAAAATACCGCGCCAGCCATATACTCGTCCATGTAAAATCATCGGAAATTGAGGGCGATGCTTCTCCCGAAGAAAAACAGAAACAGGCGGAAGAAAAATCAAAAGCCCGGGCAGTAGAACTTCTGGGTAAAATTAAAGCCGGTGCCGACTTTGGAGCCGTTGCGAAAAAATACTCCGATGACCCCGGCTCCGGCTCTCAAAACGGAAGCCTGGGAGAGTTTCCCAAAGGAACGATGGTCACAGCCTTTGAGTCCGCTCTCGATAAACTTGAGATAGGTGAGCTTAGCGAGCCTGTTCTAACCCCCTTTGGCTACCACATCATTAAACTCGAAAGCCGGGAGGAAGAACGGATTAAACCGCTAAAGGAAGTGCGGGAAGAAGTCATTGACTCCTTAAAAGAAGTCAAGGCTCACCAAAGGGCCAGAAGAACCGCAAAACATATTTATAAAGAAGCAAAAGATAACGGCGACCTGAAATCAGCCGCTAAAATGAACCAGGCTCAGACAAGCGTCACCGAATTTTTCTCCAGAGAAAACCATACGCTTTTGGAAATCGGTGACCAACCGAAATTTTTTAATACCGCTTTCAGCCTGGAAGAAAACAAGGTCAGCCAACCCATACATACCCAGGAGGCATCTTTCATTTTAAAAGTCACCCACAACAAGCCGGCCTATATTCCAGAAATGAAAGAAGTCCAGGAAGCTGTTGAACAAGCCCTGACCGAACAAACCAACAAAGAG
>CAZEBI010000078.1:0-12546 GCA_964510355.1 uncultured Nitrospina sp.
ATGATACAAATTCAAGGAAAAGTAATTGTTGTCGATGATGAGAAGAATGTTGCTCTGGGTTACAAAAGAAACCTCCAGCGCATGGGTTGCGAGGTGGATATTTTTGATTCCGCCAGGAAAGCCCTTTCAAGCCTTACCCCGGAATGGCCGGGAATTCTCGTTACGGACATCATGATGCCGGAAATGGATGGATTAACACTCATGGAAAAAGTCCAGGAGATAGACCCGGAACTGCCGGTTGTTCTTGTCACCGGGAAAGGTGATATCCGTATGGCAGTGCAGGCTATAAGAGATGGAGCGTATGAATTTATTGAGAAACCTTTTGATTCGGAATTATTTCAGGAAGTTGTCAAACGTGCCTTGGAAAAACGCCAGTATGTGATGGAAGTAAGAAAACTTCGTGCTGAAATTGCCGCCTACGATCAGAACGAAACTCTGTTGATCGGGAAGTCACCGGGTATCGTGCGTTTGCGCCAGATGATCGGAACCGTTGCCGCTTCTCATGCCGATGTCCTGATTCTGGGTGAAACGGGAACGGGAAAAGATTTGGTCGCAAAATGTTTGCATCAGCAAAGCGATAGAAAAGAAAAACCGTTTGTGGCGATCAACTGCGGCGCCCTTCCGGAGACTATCATTGAAAGCGAATTGTTTGGTCACGAGGCAGGAACATTTACCGGAGCTAATCAGCGGCGAATTGGCAAGTTTGAATATGCAAATGGCGGCACAGTTTTTCTCGATGAAATTGAAAGTATGCCTCTTCATTTGCAGGTCAAACTGCTTAGAGTGTTGCAGGAAAGGGAAGTCGAACGGATGGGTTCCAATGAGGTAATTCCGCTGAATATCCGGGTGGTTGCGGCCACAAAAGTTGATTTACGAGAAGCCAGTGACCGCAATGAATTCAGAGAAGACCTTTATTACCGCTTGAACGTAGTGCAAATTTCCCTGCCGCCGCTCAGGGAACGCAAAGAGGATATTCCTCTTCTCTTCCATCATTTCGTAGAACAATCCTGTCTTCGCCACAACCAATCGGTTCCCCAAATCACAAAAGAGATTGTAGAGGATCTTTTAAACCGGCCCTGGGAAGGGAATGTGCGGGAACTTAGAAACGAAGCCGAAAAATTTGCCCTTGGCCTGGATTTTGATGGGTCTAAAGCCAACCAAATTTTTGCACATTCCTCCCCACCCCATCCGGATAGCAAAAACATAAAAACTTATCAAAAACGTATGTTTGAATTTGAAAAAGAACTCATCAAAAATGAATTAATTTATAATAAAGGCAACATTCAAAAAACTCTTGATACCCTCCAAATTCCCCGTCAAACCCTCCGGGATAAAATGAAAAAATACGGTATAAATCGAAAAGGCTATATCTAAGGAATCACTTATCTTTCTGTTTTTCACAAATTCTAACCGATTACATTTAAACGGAAATCCGTGAACTGTAAAACTGTTTTCACGGATTGTCGTATATTTTTTACCAGGGATTTTGTTTCTATTTTTGATAACTATTTGTTTTTATACCGGGTGTCCTGTTTTTCGCAAGTTGGCATGTCTCTTGCTATTCCAGTGGTAAGAGATTCTTAACCAATAGTTTTATGGACGGAAATGAAAGGGGAAAACTCACCATGAAAAAGAAATTGCTCTTTGTAGATGATGAATCCCATGTGCTTGCCAGCTTGCGTCGCCTTCTCCATAATCACCATAAGGATTGGGATATGACCTTTGTTACCAACGTGGATGACGCTTTACAGAAAATTTCCGAAGCAGATATGGATGTTGTGGTTTCGGATATCACCATGCCGGGAAAGGATGGATTCGATTTATTAACAACTCTTAGAAGCCATAGCAAGACCAGGGATATCCCTATGATTATGCTGACCGGTTTGGGTGACCGGGAGGTCAAGCGTCAGGCCCTGGACCTGGGGGCCACCGACTTGTTGAATAAGCCCGTTGACTTTGAAGAACTTCTTGCCCGACTCAACAATTCGTTCCGTCTTAAAAGTTATTTGGATGAGATCAAAGGTTTCAATGAAACCTTGGGAAAAAAGGTGGAGGAGCGGACCAATGAATTGGCCGAAGCAAATAACGATCTGCAACGCGCCAAAAACGAAGCCGAAGCCGCTAATTACGCCAAGAGTGCCTTCCTGGCCAATATGAGCCACGAACTGCGAACTCCGTTGAACGCCATCATCGGTTACAGTGAACTATTGGAAGAGGAAGCTGAGGAAAATGGTTGGCAGGATAACGTTGCCCAGGATCTGCAAAAAATCCATTCGGCTGGCAGGCATCTTCTAAAGCTGATCAACGATATTTTGGACATTTCCAAAATTGAGGCGGAAAAAATGGAATTGTTTTACGAGCCCTGCGACATTCCCGCTCTGATGGAAGATGTGGTCATGACGATCAAGCCGGTTTTGGAAAAGAACCACAACTCCCTTCTTGTAAAATGTGAGGAAGAATTGGGAGTCATTCAGGCCGATGTTACCAGACTAAAACAAATCCTACTGAACCTCGTGAGCAACGCCGGAAAGTTTACACACGAAGGAACCATCTCCCTGACTGCGGCAAGAAAGTTTAAGGAAAATCAATGGTGGACTACATTTGCCATTTCGGACACCGGGATCGGAATGACACCCGAACAAACTGGAAAACTGTTTCAAAACTTTACCCAGGCGGACCCTTCAACGACTCGAAAATACGGTGGAACGGGGTTGGGGTTGGCTATCAGCAAACGGTTTTGCCAATTGATGGAGGGAGATGTGTCCGTGGAAAGCGAACTGGGGAAAGGATCAACATTTACGGTTTACCTTCCGGAGCGGAAAGAGGAGCCCGAAGCCCAACTTTCATCAACCGCGGTTCAAGCAGAAATTTCCCCTCCTCAGCAGGCTCCTTCTTGCTCGAATTCGATTCTGGTGATCGATGACGACCCGATGATTCGAGAGTGGATCGTCCGGGCTCTGAAAGGTTATGGATTTGAAATACTGACGGCTTCCAGCGGCATAGATGGGCTCAGGTTGGCGGAAGAGAATCTCCCAGGCATTATTATTCTGGACATCTGCATGCCGGAAATGGATGGGTGGGAAGTGCTCACGCGATTGAAAGAAAACCCGCAACTGGCTCAAATTCCAGTCATTATCCTGTCTATGATGGAAGATAAAAACAAGGCCTACGCTTTGGGGACGGCGGACTATCTTGTGAAACCCGTGGACTCTGCGGCTTTGAACGCTGTTTTGAAAAAATACCTGAATTCAAATCCCTCTTGCTCTATCCTAGTGGTAGAGGACGAACCCGACCAAAGAAATGTTTTCCGGAAAATTCTGGAGAAAAAAGGTTGCATGGTGGTGGAATCCGAAAACGGAATATCCGCTCTGAAGCAACTGGAAACCTTTCAGCCGGACTTGATTATCCTGGACCTGATGTTGCCGGAAATGGACGGATTCCAGTTCGTGGAGGAAATCCAAAAACATCCGCAATGGAATTCCATCCCCATCATTGTGGCTACCGCAAAAGATCTTTCGGTTGAGGAACGGGCCTTCTTAGCTCCCCGAGTGGGAAAAATTTTCCAGAAGGGGGTTTATACTCAAAAAGAACTGATGGGCAAAGTAGAGGATATGGTTCTGGAAAACATGAATTTTGCGGCTTAGCCGTCCTTCTTTGATGAAAAAGGCCAACTGAGATGAAAAACTTTTCGATCCAATACAAGGTTTATGGAATTTTTTTCCTTCTGCTTTTCGTAATGTTTTGCTCCGCCTTCATAATTTTTGAATCCATTGACAAAGCGAAAGAAGACGCAAAACTGTTGAATGCCCTAGGCAGACAGAGGGTACTGGTCGAAACTATGAGCAAGTCTGCACAGAGTTACGTCGTGGCAAAAAACCGGAGAAAAGCCATTGAGGAACAAGTCTTCTCTTTGAATCAGTATATTACTGAAATGAGAAAAACGTACACGCAGGAAGTCATTGTACCAGCCCAAAAAGCCAATCTTGAAATCAGCATGGAGAAATTTGACGGAACGCATATCACGCTTCCTTTCCCGGCCTCATTCACCCGGATGGTGAATGAGAAATTTGATAAGTATTCCAGCTTAAAAATTGACATTATTTCTGAACAACCTGTTAATCCTCTGAAAGGTTTGATCAGTGAATTGGATCATGAAGCCAGTTCTTACTTAAAAGAAAATCCTGATAAGATTTTCAGCAAGGTTTTTGAACGCGATAAAAAACTCTTAGTCGGTTTTTATACAGCCGACAAAGCGACCACCACTGCCTGCGCCTCATGCCACTCGCAAATAAGAAACACAACCGTCAAAATTGGCGATACTCTGGGCATCAGAAAATATCAAGTGGTCTATGCCGAAAATGTGGCGGTAGGGCGATTCGAACTTGATGCGGGTTTGGATGAATATGAAACCGCTAAAAAGATATACCAACAAACCCTTATGGCCATTAAATCAGGAGGGGAATACCCCTTGGACATGGCCGCAACAACAATGCACCGCATAGATCCAATACGTGATTTAAAAATCATAGAAACGATTAAAGAAACAGAATATAAGCTTCAGGAGTTTTCCTCCACCATAGGTCAATTGGTTAATTTAAGCTTCAGTCATCCCGTATTTCGGGAAGCAGCGTTGAAAATTGTCAAGGATACGGACGAACTATTAAATTTGAGTAACGATCTGGTAAATAGATACACCGAGATCGCCAACCGGAACCAAAAAAATATTTCCCGGGCAACGGCTTTTTCCTGGCTGTTTGCTTTGGTTTCCCTTGCGGGAACGGCACTTTTCCTTACAAGAACCGTTATTAAACCGGTGCGGAGAATTTCTGCGGTCTTGTCCGAAACAGCACAGGGAAACCTGAGCCAGGAAATTTTAGCCGTCCGGTCGAAAGACGAGATTGGAATGCTTCATAAATCTTGCAATGTATTGACCCGTGGGCTACAAAAGTTTATAAGGGCCTCCGAAGAAATTTTGAGCGGCAAAACTCTTGAAAATAAATTTGGCCTTCCAGGGGAGTTTCAAGATTCCATAGAGAGAATGTTGACCCAGGCCCGGGAAAGGAAAAGGGCAGAAGAAGAACTCCGGGTATCCCAGAAGAAACTGGCCCATAGCGAAATACAGACCCGAACAGTTTTAGAAAATGTAGTGGACGGCATTATTACCATCAGCACTCAGGGGATTGTCCAGACGTTCAATCCGGCGGCAGAGCGTATCTTTGGGTATTCCCCCAACGAGGTCATCGGACAGAATGTGAAGATGCTGATGGATGAACCTTACCGGGAAGAACATGATGGTTATCTCAAAAATTACCTTCAAACCGGCCAAGCAAAAATTATCGGAATGACTCGTGAGTTATCGGGCCACCGCAAAGATGGGTCCGTTTTCCCCCTTGAACTTGCGGTAAGCGAAATGTATATGGGAGAGCAACGTTTTTTCTCGGGAATTGTTCGAGACATTTCCGAGCGCAAAAAGGTAGAGGAAGAGTTGAGGCACCATCGCGATCATCTTGAGGAAGCTGTTCAGGAGCGCACGGCGGATTATCTGGCGGCAAATGAAAAACTTCTGGGTGAAATAGCCAAACGTCAGGCCATGGGGGAAGATCTAAGGGAGACCAATGAATTTTTGCAAAATATCCTGGAAAGTCCCTCCGAGATTTCCATAATTTCCACCGACAAGGAGGGAAACATCCTTTACTGGAATCAGGGAGCGGCCAACCTTCTGGGTTACACGGCCAGGGAAATGGTGGGCCGCCAGAATATCGATGTCTTGTACCCGGATGATCCTGAAACTAAAAAAACAATTCAGAATGCGATTGCCGCGATTTATGAACACAAAAAAAACACCGTATGCGAGGTTGAAGAAGTCACGAGGGCCGGAGAGAAGATTTGGGTAAAATTGACCCTGTCGGCACGGACCGATGAATCGGGGAACATGGTCGGTATTCTGGGAATTGGCGAAAATGTAACCCAACAAAAACAGGCGCAGGAGAAGCTACGGCTCAGCGAGGAGCGTTCGCGAATGATCATCAGTACCGCGCCGGAAGCTTTCATCTCCATTAACGACAAGAGCGAAATCATCGAATGGAACGCTGAAGCTGAAAAAATATTCGGCTGGGAAAAGGCAGAGGTTCTCGGCAAGGCATTGGACGAACTGATCATTCCCGAAGTTTCCCGGGAAGCCCATAAAAAAGGCCTGGAGAAATTCCTGAAAAGCGGTGTGGGCCCGATCTTGAACCAGCGAATCGAGTTGTCCGCCCTGAACCGGAAAGGCCATGAATTTCCCATTGAGATATCGATTTCTCCTCTACGCCATGAGGAGTCTTATTTTTTCAATGCCTTCATTCAGGATATTTCCGAGCGTAAGCAAATGCAGGCGCAACTGAACCATACCCAGAAACTCGAATCTATCGGGCGCCTGGCGGCGGGAATTGCCCACGAAATGAATACCCCGCTACAATATATTGGCGACAACACCCGCTTCCTCAAGGATTCTTTAAATGATCTCCTGCCCTTGATCAAGGAATACGACCAAGTACTTTCAAACTCCAAGGACGGAAAAATTCCGGCCGATCTGATGGCAAAACTAAAGGAAATGGTGGAAGAGGCGGATATTGACTTCCTGCTGGATGAAATTCCCCAAGCCATCGACCAGTCCCTGGAAGGTGTCGGGCGCGTGTCCAAAATTGTCCAGGCGATGAAGGAGTTTTCGCATCCCGGTACCGAGGAGAAAAAGCCCTGTGCCCTGAACAAGGCTATCGAAACGACTCTGGATGTATCCCGCAACGAGTGGAAATATGTGGCCGACATGAAAACGGATCTGGATCCGAAACTGCCGCTGGTTCCGGTGTTCGCTAATGATTTTAATCAAATCATTCTCAATATTGTGGTCAATGCGGCCCATGCCATCGAGGAGAGCTTGGGAAAAGAAGAAGGGAAGAAAGGAACGATCACTATCACAACGGGGCAAAAGGATAATTGGGCGGAAATTCTTATCCGGGACACCGGAAACGGGATTCCGGAAGACATTCGGGATAGAATTTTTGACCCGTTTTTTACCACCAAGGAAGTCGGGAAAGGCACTGGCCAAGGCCTGTCGCTCGTTCATGCCATGGTGGTGAAAAAACATCAGGGAACCATTACGGTCGACACCGAACCGGGCAAGGGAACCACCTTTACCATTCGCTTGCCGCTTGCCTTGGAATCTTGAAAAAATGATTAGAAAAAAGCAAATAATGTTCGTTGACGATGAACCCAATGTGCTTGATGGGTTGAGAAGACTTTTGACGCATCAAAAACGGATTTGGGACATGACTTTCGTAGACAGTGCTGACCGGGCATATGATAAGTGTCTCGAAAAGGAATTTGATGTGGTCGTTTCGGATGTGAAAATGCCCCAAAAAGACGGGTTTGGCCTGTTGCGGGATTTACGGAGCAACCAGCGCACAAAAGACATTCCCTTCGTGATTCTCACCGGACTGAATGAAAAAGGTATTAAAAAACGGGCACTGAACATGGGGGCCGTGGACCTTTTGAATAAACCTGCGGAAGTCGAAGAATTGACGGCGAGACTTAACTGTTCACTTCGCCTGAAATCAAAAATTGACCAGTTCAAATCCTGCAACCGGATTTTGGAAGAAGCGGTGAAAGAAAGGACCCTGGCTCTTACCAAATCCCAGGTGGATATCATATTGCGGCTGGGCAATTTAGCTGAAATCAAGGAAAAAGATACCGAAGGTCACGGCGTAAAAGTCGCCTGCTATTCCCGGATCATCGCCCAATCCATGGGTTTGGATAAAGTATTTATCGACAGGCTTTTTTTATCCAGCCCTTTGCATGATATTGGAAAAGTTTTTGTTTCGCAGAAAATTCTTTTTAAAAAAGATATCCTCTCATTCGAGGAATGGACTCAACTGCACGAGCATTGCATAATTGGTGAAAAAATCCTCATTAAAAAAATCGAAGGTATCAGTTCTTTTTATTCCTTGCATGGGTTAGGGGTTCACTATGATTTTGATCCTCAAAGCAATCCTTATTTGGAAATGGCCTCTTTTATTGCCTTGACTCACCATGAATGGTGGAACGGGAAAGGTTATCCCCAAGGGCTGGCCGGGAAGGAAATTCCTTTAG
Source organism: uncultured Nitrospina sp. (assembly GCA_964510355.1). GTDB lineage: Bacteria > Nitrospinota > Nitrospinia > Nitrospinales > VA-1 > LS-NOB. The sequence goes on from CAZEBI010000078.1 coordinate 8,128, forward strand.
AGTCCAGAATTGTAGCCTTGGCCGATGTCTACGATGAATTGACTTCGAACCGCCCTTATCGGGCGGCCCTCTCAGACGATGAAGCCCTTTTCCGGATTCGGAAAAACATAGGGACACAGTTCGATCCTGAAGTATCCACTTTTTTTGAAATTTCGATTGATGAAATTCGGTCGTGTAAAAACCTTTTCCGGGAAGAAAAAGATGTCCAAAAAAGCGGGTGAAAACCTGAAAATTTTATTCGTTGACGATGAAACAGCGATTCTGCAATCCTTTCGCAGGGCAATGCGTCCCATGCGGAAACAATGGGACTGCGAATTTGCCGACAGCGGGCAGGAAGCGTTGCGAATCTTGTCGGAAAAACCCGTCGATTTAGTTGTGACCGATATGCGGATGCCGGGCATGGATGGGGCTCAACTTTTGAACAGGGTGAAAAAGCTTTACCCGGAAACCATAAGGTTTATCCTATCCGGCCAATCGGAGGAGAAAGCTTTTCTACGGTCGGTGGGGTGCATGCATCAATTTTTATCCAAACCCTGTGATTTTGATGCTTTGAAAGCCGCGATTGATCGGGCACTTTCTTTACGGTTTTATTTGCAAAATGAAAAAATAAAAAAAGTATTGTTGCAAGTCAATTCCCTGCCCAGCCTTCCGGAACTGTACTGTGAATTGATAGAAGAGTTGCAATCAGAAAATTCAACATTGGAAAATATTGGGAAAATCATTTCAAAAGATGTGGGAATGGCCGCAAAGATTCTTCAGGTGGCTAATTCTGCGTTCTTTGGGATGCCACAACAAGTTTCCACTCCGGCCCATGCTGTTCAAATCATGGGTTTGGATTTAATTCAAACCCTGGTCTTGACGTATCAGATTTTTGCGGCAATGGAACTATCTAAACCAGATGAAAGAATTGCTGAAGAAATCTGGGAACATAGTGTAAACGTGGCGGGCAAATCCATGTTACTCGCCAGAGCGGAGAAAATGGGACCTGATATCGAGAACTATTCTTTTACGGCGGGTTTGCTTCACGATATTGGAATAATTGTGATCTTGCTTGAATTCTCGGAAATATATAAGGACCTTTTGCCGAGGCCACAAGACCCACAGAAGGAAAACATGAAAGGCGAGGTTGAAATTTTGGGAAATAGCCATGCGCAAATAGGGGCTTACCTAGTAGGAATATGGGGGTTGCCCGATCCTGTCGTTGAGGCCATCGCCTATCATGAAGAACCTTCCAGCTGTGCTTCCAGACTTCCCGTGCCGTTAACTTTTGTCCATGCCGCAAATGCGCTTGAAGAAAAGTTCTTTAGCGAACCCGTCCATCTGGGAGGTTTGACGAAAATAGATGAAAAATATTTGCAGGAGGTTGGGCTTTACGACCGCCTGCCTTTTTGGAAAAAAATTTGTTCAGATAATAAGTGAGTGAACCTTCAATGAAAGATAGAATTCTTTTGGTTGACGATGATTCCAATATCCTCAATGGTTACAAAAGAATCTTGCATAAGAAATTCGCCATTGACACGGCCTTGGGAGGGAGTGCCGCCCTTGAAATTATATCGGATAACGATCCTTTCGCGGTGGTTGTTTCCGATATGCGCATGCCGGAAATGGATGGCATCCAGTTTCTTGAAAAGGTAAAAGAAAGAGCCCCGGATATTGTCAGAATTATGCTAACGGGGAATGCCGATCAGGAAACGGCTATTAACGCCGTCAACAAGGGAAATATTTTCCGTTTTTTGACCAAGCCCTGTCCAGATGACCTATTCACAAAAACCCTTGAGGCAGGGATTGAACAATACAGACTGATAACGGCTGAAAAGGAACTTTTGGAAAAGACATTGAACGGCAGTATCAATGTTCTTACGGAAATCCTTTCTTTGTTTCACCCGGAAATATTTGGGGACTCCATGAAACTGAAGGAGTTAATTCAGGATTTGGCAAAATTTCTGAAAATTCCCAGTTCATGGGAAACAGAAGTCGCGGCGATGCTTGCGCCAATCGGGCATGTGGGAATCCCTCCAGAAATAATCCTCAAGGTTCAACAAAAGAAGGATCTTTCTCCCAGCGAAAAAGAGATACTAGCACTGAACCCCGAAATCGGGGCCCATCTTCTGGCGAATATTCCACGGCTCGAACCCGTTTCAAAAATTATTCTTTACCAGAATAAAAGGTATGACGGCACGGGGTTTCCAAAAGACTCCGTGTCCGGCGAGAAAATTTTGTTTGGGGCAAGGTTGTTGAAAATCCTTGCGGATTTAATTCAAATCGAAAGTGATGGAATCCCTCGAGGCCAGGCAGTGCAACAATTGAAAAACCGAAAGGGTTGGTACGATCCCCAAATGCTCGCAACGATTTCCACATATCTTATTGACAAGGAAACATCCGGTGCTACAGAACCCGTAGCCACTATTTCAGCCTCGGTTGACGAACTCCACGCCGGACAGATATTGCGGTCTGATATTGAAACAATTGAAGGGGCTCTCCTGCTTTCAGCCGGTCAAAGGCTCTCTCTAGTTCATATAAACCGGTTACGGAATTATGCGAAACTGACCGGGATTAAGGAACCCATTCAAGTTGAAATCACTGCTCCACAAAATCAATCAGAAGACTCTTGATACGCCCCTGATTTACTAGACACCTTGTAGTTTCATATTTTGCTGTTGTTCGAAGTCGATGGGAGACAGGGGTTCGATTCCCCTTGGGGCTACTCCTGCTTGCCGCAGGAGTGAAATCCCCAATTTCCTTAAATACCTTATTGCAGATGTTTGCCCGATGATTTCTCTGGTTCAATAACTATTGCAATTTTTTCTTCCTATAAATCGGCACGATGAACCAAAAATAGTTGTAAAGTAATAGGGCAGGAAGAAAATTAAGAATCAGTGTGAGCGATGAATCCGCTGAAATAATACTCTTAAAAAACTTTGAATAAAGTGGCGAACCGGGAACATATTTCACTGCTCAGGAGTTCCGTAGCGAGGTGGAACATCTGGAGAGAAAACAATCCACACATCGAGCCCGATCTGGATTGCGTCGACTTCAATGGCGCTAACCTGAGCAATGCCAACCTCAGAAAAGCTAATTTCTATATGACCCTGCTCAACGGCGCCAATTTACAAGGCGCGAATCTCACCAAAACCTTCTTCTCGGGTTCAGACTTGCGAGGCGCTAACCTCAACGAAACCGATTGTCCGGGAGCGAATTTTAATGGCGCGGATTTAGGCGGATGCTCCTTCAAAAAAGCGAAACTGAGAAAAGTCGATTTCAGTGACTTTGATCTTCGCGGTGTCGACTTCAGTGAGGCGGATCTAAGGAGAGCCGATCTACGAAAGGCTAATCTTGAAAAAGTAAAGTTCTTCAAAGCCGATCTTCGTAAGACCTTGTTCACGGAAGCCAATCTCACAGAGGCGTATCTGTCTTCGGCGTGGTTGCAGGAGACCGACTTACAATGGGCCAATCTCAGCAAGGCGATCTTGCGTTACTCCATTAACCTGACCCCAGCCCAGATTCAATCGGCGAAGATCGACCGCGAAACGAAAGTTCCCCATTACCTGAAGATCCACTGGATTTCTGAATCCGATTTCCGTTGCGAAGAAAAGACAGGGTAGACAATCTGACGCCACGGCCACTTTCTTTAACTTCTCTCTTCTTAAAGGGGGCATAATAAATAATTGCCTTTCACTTTAGAAGAAGGGGTTTTATGACCGAACATAATTTAGGGAAATGGCACCATGTTTACGATGGACACGGAAAAATATTTACCATCAATGGGCAGCAAATAGCAATGTTTAGTGTTGATAGTGAGCTTTTTGCTTTTGACGATGCATGCCCACACGTAGGAGCTTCTTTGGGAAGCGGTAAATTGGCAGGAAAACTGGTGACCTGCCCCGCCCACCAATGGCAATTTGATATCACCACAGGAGAATGTATTACTGTCGATAGGTGTGATGATGGTTGTTATATTGACACTTATCCGGTGAAAATAGAAAATGACGAGATAATTTTAAGCTTGCCTTCTTAAGTCATTATTTGATTAAGGAGGCAAATCGCGACCTGACTACAAGTTATCATGGAAACCAATTTGCTCAACCTTAGTCAATCGTTCAGAGTTTTTACCCAGCAAAAACTGCGGGACCATTGCGGGACTTTTTAAGTCCATCAAATTCCATTCTCAATTAGTTGGTGTTTCTGTAAGGTGTCAAAACTTTGTAGGTTATCAGATAAGCCGCCCGAGTTTGAGATGTTGAAGACGTGAAGTTCGCCGGCCTCGCGCGCGGTGTCCCTGTTTATTCGTCTATGGGTAGTTGTGGGATTTTTTTGCGGGTGTTTGGCGAAGTCTGATTGTAAGAAGGGCAGTGGGGCGGTAGTCACATAAAAGCCCTGACCTATTGCCTGCGGCGGCTCGCCGCTAGCCGCCGATGGCGT
>CAZEBI010000079.1:0-12469 GCA_964510355.1 uncultured Nitrospina sp.
GGGCATGAAAGCCGAGGAAGAAATATCACAGGGGTTGGGGGGATTTGCCTTTTTTCATTTAAAGTAAAACAGAAAATTACCCCGGTTAAACTTTGTAGCTCGTAAAATATTCTAAAAAGGGTTACCAGGCTCACCGGCTGAAAATTATGGATGCTAATCAAATTCGGTTTGCAATTTTTTTAGGTGTGTTCCTGCTGATGTTGGGGTTGGAGAAGGTCATCCCACGTCATCCTACCGTTGATTCCAAAACCCGTCGGTTAAAAATCAATCTTGCTTTGACAGGTGTCGATATTGTGCTGGTGCGTCTGGTTTTTGGTGCGGCGGCAGTGGGTGCGGCGCAATTTGCCGGAGAAAAGGGGTGGGGCCTGTTCAACTACCTGCAATGGCCTGAAGGTCTGGAAACCCTGTTTTGCGTGGTTCTTCTGGACTTGATGATTTATATCCAGCATGTAGTACTGCATATGGTTCCCTTTTTCTGGCGCTTTCATGTTGTGCACCATTCCGATCTCGACCTGGATGTTTCATCGGGGCTGCGGTTTCACCCCATAGAGATATTGGTATCCATGCTGTATAAAATAGGCCTGGTCTTTGCCCTCGGCCCTTCAGCGATGACGGTTTTAATTTTCGAGGCGATTCTAAATGGAATGGCCCAGTTTTCCCATTCCAATATCACCTTGCCTGCAAACCTTGACCGTTGGTTACGTTATGGGGTCGTCACACCGGATATGCACCGGATTCATCATTCGGTGGAGAAAGAGGAAACCAATTCCAACTTTGGTTTCAATCTGTCTGTTTGGGACCGGGCTTTGGGAACCTATATTCAGGACGCGTTGAAACCGCAAGCCCGGATTATAATTGGGGTCAATGCGTTTCGCACCAGCGAGGAAGTGTCTTTCAAGAATTTAATGATGATGCCGTTTAAGAAAGTTCCGCAAGACTACTCGCTTTCCCCGAAAGAAAAATAAGGAGCGATCATGGCGATCAGGCTGACAAAAATCATTGCAACGCTGGGGCCCGCAAGTGGCAGTAAAACGGCTATTCGTAACCTGGTGGCAAAGGGAGTCAATATATTCAGGCTCAACCTTTCCCACGGAGATCATGAAACCGTCCGGCAATGGATTCACTGGATCCGCGAAGTGGAAAAGGAGCGTCACACGTTTATAGGAATTCTTCTGGATCTTCAGGGGCCAAAAATCCGTGTGGGAAAATTCGAGCAGGGCTCCATTCACTTAAAGCGTGGTCAAAGAATGGTTTTTACCACGGAAAAAAAGCTGGGGAATTCTTCCGTGGTTCCTGTTCAGTATCAGAATTTCCACAAAGAAGTGGGGGTTGGCAACCGGGTTTATCTCGACGATGGAAAACTAAGCGGTGTGGTGAAAAAAATTTCCGGTAAACGGGTGGAGATCGAAATCCTGGTTGGAGGGATGTTGTCGGACCACAAGGGGTTGAATCTGCCCGATGCCAGCCTCAGTGCCGACCCGATAACGACAAAAGATAAAAAGGATCTCAAATTCGGCCTGCAGGAAGGAGTGGATATGGTGGCGTTGTCTTTTGTCGGTTCAGCGAAAGATGTGAAACGACTACGCGCTATGATCCATAAAGAAGGTGGAAAAGGGGTGGAGGTCATCGCGAAAATTGAGCGCAAGCAGGCAGTGGAAAACCTGGTCGAAATTATAGCGGCTACCGATGGGGTCATGGTTGCCCGGGGAGATTTGGGAGTCGAGATTTCCCTGACTGAAGTTCCGGTGGTTCAGCAGAGAATTTTACGGGAAGGAGCCAAACATTCCAAGCCCGTGATCATTGCTACGCAGATGCTGGAATCGATGATTGAAAGTCCGCGCCCGACTCGTGCAGAAGTTTCGGATATTGCCAGTGCGGTCATGGATTGTGCCGATGCGATCATGCTTTCCGGGGAAACGGCGGCAGGAAAATATGCCACTGCCGCAGTGGAGGTGATGGTTGAAACAGCGTTGACCACCGAAGCTTATATGGTGGAATCCAAGAGGATCGATCCCTGGAACCGGTTTTTCAAAGAAGACCCGAGCATCAACGCAGGCATCACCTATTCCGCCAATCGCCTGGTGGAGTTGTTGCACGCCAAAGCCATGATAATATTTACCCTCAGTGGGGGAACAGCCAAAATGGTGGCAAGCCCAAAACCGATGGTCCCGATATTTTCGTTCACCTCCAGCTTGCAAAGGGCGCGCTTGCTGAACCTGGTGCGTGGAGCCGTTCCCTTTTTGGTCGAGGAAGACCGGCACTTGTTACTGCATATAGATGAGATGATCACTATGCTGAAAAATAAAAGGCTGGTGAAAAAGGGCGATCGGGTGGTGATCACCACGGGGATTCCGGTTAACATCCCCAACTGGACCAATGTCATCCGGGTGGAAGAAGTTTCTTAGAAAGCTAACCTGCTATTGCATGAGTAAAAAGTTGAACATCAGGGAGTGCGAGCCAGGCCAACCCCCTTCGTGGAAGAGGGAGTTCAATGGACCCCTCTTTTACAAAGAGGGGCTGGGGTGATTTAGAACCTCCCTTGCAATATATGGGCTAGCTCTTAATCTTGTAGGGAGTCGTATGTCTCCTCGATATTATTTAGGCACGGCGATTCTGGTGGCGGTTCTTACGCTGGTTATCAGCGTGTGGAAGCAAAAGCAGGGCAAGCGTGAAATTTTTTTAGTTCTGGTGAAAGTGGTCTCAGCTTTGGCTGTAATCGTCGGCGGTGTTCTGGGCCTGGCGCAACTGCTGGTTTTTTTTGGTGTGGCCCAATCCGGATTTTTTTTATGAGCACTCAACCTTCCGACGCATCAGGGTTTATGATTGCTATCCTGATCCTGTTTTTTTTGATGATCTCTTAATTGTGTGGGAATAATGGTCCACGCGTCCTGGATGTATGAGGACAAAAATAATATAGGAAAAGACAGCCGTAAGGGATGGATATTGAGCATGATCGCCGGGACCGGCATCACGGGGTGGATGTTTTATTACGGATATTATATGAATTTTTTAAGATAGAGGTGTTTTTTTAAAGCGAGAGCAGATCAACCAGCTGCTGGCAGTCATTTTTATATTCGAGGAATTCCTCGACATCTTCCTCACTCAAATCATCCGTCATATTTTCTTCGATCAACTCCATAGCATCGTTCAGTCCGCCTGCAACGACATCGAGGTCGGTTTCGGTCAATGCATAAATCGATCCGCTTTGTTTGAGCTTGTCAAATACTCGCGCATATCGGGCTTTGAAATTTGAGAGTTCGTTCTTTTTTTCAGGAGACAATTCCTGCTTGAGTTCCGTATTCATGTCCGAGATCGAATCGTTCAGGGCCATTTTAATAGTTTCGATCTCTTTGTCTGTGATGGATGCGAGTGATTTCATGCTTTCGGGTATTCCAGATTAAGGGTTGATGCTATTGTTTTACCATAAGTCTGCCCCAGGTCGTATGGAAAATTAAAGGGCTAGGCCAGTTTGGCAAACCCGGCGCAAAAAATGCAAGCCGACTCATAGCGGGGCGTTCCCGCATGAGCCGACAAGCTATTTTTCACTTCTCAAAGACTCACGGTTCAAGCTTGATCTCGATTTTTTTCGGTTTGGCCTGCTCTTTTTTCGGCAAGGTGATTTTCAGGATTCCCTGACTCATTCTTGCCGTGACCTTTTCTGCGTCAATCTGGTTGCTGAGCTTAAAGCTTCTCTCGAAACTTTGTGGGCTGAATTCCCGGATACTGTAGTCATTTTTCTCAGCCCCTTGCTCGGAGTGACCCTTGAGGGTCAAAATGCCGGCATGAAACTCAACAGAAACATCGCTCATGCCGGGGGTTTGAGCTACCAGGTGAAAGGCTTCGTCTTTTTCGATCACATTGACTTTCGGCTCAGCGGGCTCATGATCGTGAAACAAGTTTGCCCGAGGGAAACCGAAAAACCGGTCGCTGGAAAAAAAACTGTCTTCTAAGGTTTGTTCTGGGTTAAACGTAACGAGATTCATGATGTTCTCCTTGTAAAAGAGGTTGAGGGTGTCATGTCTCTCGGCCGAGAGGATTTTTCTTATCCTGTAGTATGGATAAAATGCGCTTTGACGATTGTCAAGCTGACAGCTTTTGTTTATTGGCCGAACAGGGCAAATCCAAAGGAGAGGGCTGTGTAAATCACGCAGAAGATGCAGGCGAAAAACGGTTTTTTGTAAACGTCGGAGAGCTTTTTCATGCCGTCATTATATCTTTTTATTGTGGCGTTTTAGCAATATGTTGCAGGATATGACCGCTGTTTTTCAACCAGTTGAAACGCTTTTTAGACATATAAACGATATGGTCGCTGGCACTTAGAACCAGGTTGTTTTCAGGGTTGAGTTTCAGCTTTCCCCCTGTTTTGCTTTGGATGCCCAGAACTTCAACCGGGAGGTTGAGCTCAATGGCGGCGATTTTCAAACTTCCGATACTGAACTTTTGGTCAGAGTCATCCCAGGACCCTACGGCTGAATGGCTGATATAAATCTGGTTGCCATCGGCGTTGGAGGACAATTCCCGGTAAATTTGATACAGGCCGGGGTCTTCGAGTTCCTGCACCAACAACCCCATTTGCAAGTCGGTGGTGCTGATGCCACCATCGATGCCGAAGGTGCTCAGGTTGTTCAGGGTTTCGGCGCGGCTGCAAGTCATGACCGTGACGACCTGCGGCCAGTTTTTTTCGATGAGGCCGGCGGTCAGGGTATTGGTGTCGTCCATCGCCGGGTCGGCGGCACAAGAGATGAGGACACAAGCTTTTGCCTGGCCCGCATTAGCGCGCTCTAAAGTTTCCAGAGCCGAAGGCAGGCCCATGATGAATGCGTCTATTTTACGCACCAGAAAATCGGGTATTTCTTTATCGCGATTGGGTAAGTTTGCGGTCACGATCACGCGAGGGATATCCTTGAAATCAGGGCTGTAGTCCAGCTCTTTCAATAATTCTATTGTCTCCGCATAGGAAGGAATATTCACAATGATCAAATGCCCGTTGCCGGTATAATTGCCTTCGCCTTTCATTTTCTTCATTCTCCTTTGCATGGCCCGTTCCAGAATGATTCCGGTCAAAACCCCGAAGCAACCGATTCCCAGCATTGAGGTCACAACTGTGGTCCACCGTCCTTGAGGGGTCGCGGCCGAAATATCCCCGTATCCGATTGTAGTCAAAGTGATGTAAGCGGTCCACAGGCCGTCTGAAAAGGTCATATCCTTTTCGTAGACCGACAGTATGAGCGCAAAAATCACGATCATTGAAAGAAAGGTCAGCCCCAGGGCGAAAAGCAGGCGCACGTTCGGTTGCCTGAACTTTCTTAGAATGCGTTTAAACGTGTAAAAATACATAGGTCGATCGTTGCCCGAAAAACTCGTCAAGCACTCATTATAGCGGTTTCCTCGATAGAAGAGAAACGTGGAAATATGTTTTGCTTTTGCGCTGTTGACACGGAGGACTATCTTTAATAGGGTGGTTAATGGAAGCGTACTCACCGTAGCTTAGTTTTCTAAAAATGCATCGAGGTAGCCTGTTGATCCAGATCAAACCCTTATTCAGAGAGAGGTCTTCTCTGTTTTTTTTCTTGTTGACGGCTCTTTTTTTTCAGGGTTGCGGGGTCGGGCAGAATCCGGTGGAAAAAATTCAGGGCCAATTACAAGGCGAGAAGGAATATGCCATTATTCTGAATGATATGCGCGAAGAGGGCAACTTCGTGCCCTCCTATTATCACCAATACCGTATCGATGTCGGAGAACAAAAAAATATAGGTGCCTTCGTGGAAGTCGATGAGTCATTTTATAAAAAAAACAAACCTTATCTGGGTATGGTCCTGGCCTCCAAAACGGTTGACGGTGCCGTTTCCACCACACCTTTTCCCAATGGCTACCAATATGTTGGCAACACCGAGTACGGTCGCTGGCGGAACAATAGCAGTGGCGGCAGTATGTGGGAGTTTTACGGAAAATACATGATGATGTCGCAGGTGATGAACTGGGCCGGATACGGGCTCAGCCGCAACCACTATAATAATTATTCTTCTTACAACAGTTCGGGGCGACCCTATTATGGGCCGAATCGGCAATATGGAACTTCGGGTACGGTAACGCAGAAACAAAAACCAAATTTTTATAAAAGAAAAATGGCCAAAAAATCCCGTTCGCAAAGCCGCTTCCAGAACAAAGTCAGTCAACGTATGGGGCGGAGCAAAAACACCTTTAGAAGCCGTGGCTTCAGTTTCGGTAAATGATTATGAATTTAGACCATATCTTATCTTCTTTGGTTTATCTGGCTGCCTGTTTTGCCGTCTTTGTGGTCGGGCATCTGGTATTTCGCCTTTTTCGGCGCAGCTATAATGTCAACGATGAACTGGTGGAAAAAGACAATACGGCGCTCGCCCTGGTTCTGTGCGGTTATTATCTGGGTCTGACATTCTCTATTGGCGGAGTGATCGCCGGACCTTCTGCCGGGATGGAAGAGGACTTGATCGATATTCTGGTGTATGGGCCTTTGGCTATTTTTTTGCTCAACCTCTCGGCTTTGATCAATGACCGTTTCATTCTTTCCGAGTTTGATATTCGCAAGGAAATTTTGCAGGACCAGAATTGTGGCACCGGTGTGGTTGAGTTTGCAGTTTTTGTGGCGACCGGGCTCAATATCTTCGGTGCTCTATACGGGCAGGGTGGGTCTATTTTCACAGCCATCGTTTTCTGGGCTTTGGGTCAGACGGTTCTCGTTCTCATCGGGAAATATTATAACCTCATCACGCAATACAATATTCACGAGCATATTGAGAAAGATAATGTTGCCGTGGGCATTGGTTTTGCCGGAGCCCTGATAGGTATCGGTAACTTGTTGCGTGCGGCTTCCGCTGAACATTTTATTTCCTGGGAAGAAAATTTAATAACCTTTGGCCTCTATATGCTGGTGGGGCTTGTTTTGCTTCCCGTTGCACGCATTCTTACGGACCGCGTTCTTTTGCCGGGGCGCAGTCTGGCAGATGAGTTGGTCAATCAGGTGAAACCCAATCAAGGCGCGGCTTTTTTAGAGGCCTCCTCCTATATTGGTGCCTCTTTCCTTATCACCTGGTGCATTTAGCGGGCACCCATGTCGCCACCCGCCTTCGATAACTCCGAAAAATCCCGGCTCCGTCACTTGAGTTTTATTCTAAGCGGGCTTCGTTAACCCATGTCAATACCTGCTCTCGATAGTCCCGAAAAATCGAAACTCCGCCGTCTGAGCTTTATCCTGAAAGTCTGCGTCTTCACTACCGGATGCGCGACGATGGTGACGGAATATACCTTGGCCACCTTGGCCAGTTATCTTCTGGGCGACTCCATTCGCCAATGGACGATAGTGATCTCCCTGATGCTGTTTTTCATGGGGTTGGGAAGCCGGTACAGTCGAAAATTTGAGGCTCATCTGCTGGAGCGTTTTGTGCAGATCGAATTTGGCCTGTCTTTTTTGTGTACCTTTTCCGCCATGTTCTGTTTTTGGATTTCTGCCTACACGGTGCATTTCGGGTTGGTGGTTTATGGCATTGCCTGCATGATCGGGTTCATGACCGGGCTCGAGATTCCGTTGATCACGCGGATCAACCAGTCCTATGAATCGCTCCGGGAAAATATATCCTCGGTCATGGAATACGATTATTACGGGGGTTTGTTAGGCGGCGCTCTGTTTGCCTTTGTCCTGCTGCCTTTTCTAGGGCTGACTTACACGCCTGTTCTCATCGGCAGTCTCAACCTGATTGTGGCTTCGTTGATATTGTGGTATTTCCCTGAGCGCTTGACGCGGCCTCGCATCCTGAATATTCAATTTGCCGCGTTGCTCACGGTCTCGGTCCTGGCTTTTGCGGTGGCTAAACCCATTATCCTGTATGGTGAGCAGCATAAATATAAGGATAAAATTGTTTATCAGGAACAGACCCGGTATCAGAAAATTGTTGTCACACAATGGAAAGAGGATTATTGGCTTTTCATAAATGGCAGTACCCAGTTCAGCACCTACGACGAAGAAAGATATCATGAGCCTCTGGTGCACCCTCTGATGGGATTGCTCAAGGAGCGCAAGGATATTTTACTTTTAGGCGGTGGTGATGGCCTGGCTGCCAGGGAAATTCTCAAATACCCTGATGTGGAAAACCTCACTCTGGTTGATCTCGACCCGGCCATGACCCGGCTGGCTCGGCAGGATAAAATTTTTCTCGCCATCAATCAGGGTTCGCTCAACGACCCGCGTGTCCGTGTGGTCAATCAGGATGCTTATCAGTTCATAAAAAATTCCGGTGAGCTGTACGATGCTGTCATCATCGATCTTCCCGACCCGAAATCGGTCTCGTTGTCGCTACTGTATTCGCTGGGGTTTTACAGGATGGTTGAGAGACAGTTGAAACCTTTTGGTGCGATGGTCACGCAAAGTACCAGCCCGTTGTATTCCCCCGAAGCGTTTTTGTGCATTCAAAAAACCATGGAGGCCGCAGGATTTTCGACTGTGCCTTACCAGAATTCCGTGCCCAGCATGGGCCAGTGGGGATGGGTGCTCGGAGTCCAAGCGATGTCTGCACAGCGCCTCAAACAGGATCTCACAGCGCTAGAAGTTGCCCCTGGCATCAAGACCCGTTTTTTTAACCGGGATGCCATGATCTCGATGGCGCATTTTGGCAAGGGGTTGTTTGAAAAGGCGGCTAAAATCGAACCCAACACTCAATTTGACCACAATATCCTGAAGTATTATCGCCAGGGCAGTTGGGATTTGTATTAGATCGTATCTTGTGCGGGAGGTTTTAAATCACCCCCAGCCCCTCTTTAAAAAGAGGGGTCCATTAAAGCTCCCCCTTCTACGAAGTACCCGTTCCGAGCATGAAAGCAGAGGAAGAAATACCACAGGGGTTGGGGGGGGTGATTTTCCTGTTTGGGAGTAGAGCGGGGGTTTTTATCACTCGCCCGGAAGGATGTTGGTGAATTGATACTCCTCGACTTTGAACCCGACTTGCATATCGAATTTGGTCTCGCCCCATTGTTCGATAGTGAGGAATTCTTTTTCCGCGTCATCTGCGTAATCCCAGGCGACAAAACTCAAGGCCTCCTCTGAGCCATCACGAAAAAATTCGCCGATATCATCTTCTTCAAAAGTGAATTTTTTCCCCTGAAACACGACCACCTCTGGCGGGTCTTCGTTGCGCACGATTTCACCAGCGATGTCGCCTTCCAGCTCCGAGAGAGGCAGTTTGCGGCACAGGCTCCACTCGACCTCACCGTCTTCCTGGGTGCGTTCCAAAAACCAGATTTGGTTGGCGGATTTCAACTCCCACTCGTCGGTGACACCGCCTTCGTTCCACTGGTATTTATTGTGTCCGGCGACAACATAGGTTTGCATGTCGTAATCGACCATGAAACCCGCTTTGAGTTTGGAGAGCACCAGGTCTTCAATGCGGAACTCTTCTTGTTTTTTTTTCTTTTTTTTGAAAAAGTCGAAGGCCATGATCAAGTGATTTTCATTTTAGCTTTGAGAGCGGCAAGGCTGTCGGAGGCGGCCGGCATGGATGAGCCTTCCCCTAGAGCTTTGCTGATCTGTTCATCAACACTTTGTCCTGAATCGGCCATTTCACCGTACGCATGTGACAGGGCCTCGTCTTCCTCAACCTTGTCGCGCATTTTTTCGAGCATGGCGATCGTGCTGTCAGAATCAACTCTGGCGATTTGCGCGTTCAGCTTGCGCGTGGCGGCGGCGGTCTTGGAGCGGGCGCGCAGGGTGATCAAGTCGTTCTCGTAACGCTGAACTGTGGTGCGCAGTTTGTCCACATTGCGCTGTAACTGCTGGACCATATTTTCCTGGCTGGTAACTTCTTTGGTGAGTCGCAAGGCTTCCTGACCGGCATCTTCTTTGCGGGAGAGAACTTCGGTCGCCAGTCTTTCGGCGTCGGCCATTTCCATTGACCCTTGTTGACCTTTTTGCAGTAGCGCCATGGCTTTGCTTTCGTAGTCGGCGGCGAGTTTCTTTTTGTTTTCCGCATCGTTTCTCATGCGGATCACGATGCCCTTGACTTGCGCCAGGCTTTTCATGGATTCTTCTAAATCTTTTTTAAGTTCGCGAATTCCCTGCTCGGTCATTTTGATGGGGTCTTCGAACTTGTTCACCACAGCATGCGCCTCGGCTTTGCCCAGTCGCAGCATTCTTGAAAATAATCCGCTCATCTTTTTACCTCTCTATTGCAGAATTTGTAGGGATTTTGATAGGTTTATCCGCGTACGAATGAAACAAGTTCGCCGCTATATTCCGCCAGCGCGAGACTCAATGCGTCAATGCTTCCTTCCAGTTCATTGCGGTCCAGATTTTCCAGTTGCAAGGTGTCGCGAAATAAAAGTGTTGTGCCTTCCTCATTGAGAACAAAAGCACCGTGAACCAAAGTGCGGTTCATTTGCAGGAGGCGTTTGCAGAAATCAGCAGAACCTTCAGGCATCGGCATGATGACCTGTTCCAGAATCAGGATGGGGGCTTCGCAATCGAGCACGAGATTTTTGATGCCCCGGTCCTCATCGTCGATCACCACCAGTTCGTCTTTGGGGTCTTCATGGCTCATGACAAACCCCATATCCAGTAAAAAATCTTTCACCTTCTCAAAATCGGCCATTATTTTCTCCTATAGCTTTTTTAACAATGCTGTATCCAGAATGCGATGCGCCTGATTCAACTGGCGAGTGAGTTCCTCTGCAATACGTTTTTTTTCCGGGTCCGCACCATGAAGATCCGGGTGATATTTTTTCATCTGTGTTTTCCAGGCGTGTTTGATCGTTGCCCGGTCGGAGCCAACGGGTACTTCCAGGTTGGCATAATATTCTGCCAACGGGTCTGAATTTTCCGGTTTTTGCCGGAGGTCGTTGAACTCTGCTTGCGCAGCAGTATCGGGCCATTTATTTTTCTGGGAAAAAGCATTAAACTCTGCTCGCGCAATCTTGAAAAGACGTTTGATCATGTCGTTGGCGATAAAACCGGCAAAATAATGCAGGTTCGGCTGATGATGGAAATACCTCTTTCGGGATAGGTATGAACCGTATAAACGGTATTGGAGTCCAACGCCAAACCGGTAAAAGGCGCTCGGTCTGATCCTGGTACGCCGGTGAACTCATGCGTCAATACGTTTGCCGGAGAAACCACTCCCACCGAATTTAAAAATTCATCCATGGTGTCATAAAGCCGTGAGACTTGTTCGACGTTGACCTGGTAGGTCAGCTTGCCGGAGCGATATTCCTGTTCATGGACAACACCCGGTTGCAGTGACACGCTTGCCAATGCTTGCCCGGGTAATTTTTGGTCAAAGCAGGTGATGAATTCGGTGAGACAGTCTTTCCCGTGGCGGCTGATCATCCTATGGCTCTTGCCGATGATGCTGACTGCAAGTGTTACTCCATTGTCGAGAACCCAAGAGGCATTTTGGAAAACCCGCACGCTGTACTCAGGCACCTCTTCGTACAGGCTGAAATAGATTGGTTTACTCATAGTGGTTTTACAACAGTCGGTGGGTGGTCGTCCGCATCGGATAATAGAAGCCTAACGGTCAGTAAACCCCCTGTCAACACAAAAAGACCCGCAGAATATAAGGGGCGCTATGGGGTCAAAACAGTCTCATTGTAGCGGGTGGATTATCAATCATCCGTCAGTGTTTGACAAGGGCATGCGATCCATCACAGTTTTAAAAAACTCCTGGGGATTGGAAAAAATATTGAACGGATATTTCTATTCTTTCTGCCAGAGTATGCGCAAAATTTTCGAGTCGGCTCTCACATTCTCGATCAGGCGGGGCACATTGACCGCCATGAGGACGCGGCCCAACGCGAGAACATTTTCCGGGATGAGCGCGGAAGAGTGGAGGTTCGGAGAAAAAGTTCGAACCCAAGTCAAAAGTTTTGACCGGAGACGAAAAACTCGCCCTCTGCGGAAGAGTGGAGGTTCGGAGAAAAAGTTCGAACCCAAGTCAAAAGTTTTGACCGGAGACGAAAAACTCGCCCCACGCGGAGTGGTGGGCCCAACAGGATTCGAACCTGTGACCTACCGGTTATGAGCCGGGGGCTCTACCAACTGAGCTATAGGCCCACCCTGCAATCAGTTTTCAATAAAACTGCGCAACTTTTTGCTTCTGCTGGGGTGACGTAGTTTGCGTAGAGCTTTTGCCTCAATCTGCCGGATACGCTCGCGAGTGACGGCAAAATCCTGCCCGACTTCTTCGAGAGTGTGTTCGGAGTCCAGCCCGATGCCAAAACGCTTGCGCAATACTTTTTCTTCCCGGGATGCCAGGGTCGAGAGAACCTTCAACGTCTGCTCCTTCAGGTTCTTTTTGACTACCGAATCGATCGGCGAGAGGACTTTTTTGTCTTCGATGAAATCTCCCAAATGGCTGTTTTCTTCTTCGCCGATGGGAGTCTCCAGGGAGATGGGTTCTTCCGCGATTTTCCGAACCTTGCGGACTTTGTCTAGATCGGAAGAGCA
>CAZEBI010000080.1:0-12444 GCA_964510355.1 uncultured Nitrospina sp.
TGCTCCCCGATTGCCTCTCTCAAGGTATAACCCAAAATATTTAAAAAATTATCGTTGGCGGTGATGACCGTGCCATCCATATTGAATTCAATGGTCCCCTGGGATTTGTCGATGGCATCGAGTTTTGCCTGTACTTCAAGTTGTTTTTCTCTTTCTTTCCCATTTTCATCACCATTGCCATTGCAAAAAAAACGGAAAAAACCTGATTTTGAAACTGTTTGTTCACTGGCTAAATTTACCATTTTTTTCTCTCTCTGAAAAAAGTATTGTAGCTGTTTGTAACCTTCGCGAAATTAGTGGACAGTTAATTAAGCCACATGAGACACCCCCAAACCACTAGGCGGAAATACCTGCCAGAACAAAGTCAACGAATCATGCATAAAGCGTCCTTTGCGAAAATATTAGTCGCGCGGACTTGCATAACAAATACGATTACAAGTTTTTTTAAAAAGTCCTTTGAGATCACGGCTTCTTGGTTCCAGATTATCTTTCATCAGGAATGCTCACAAAAGCTAGTGGATTCATTTACGCATTGCTCATGCGAGAACTACGGCCTGAAACCAAATGTCACCTGAAGACTGTGAGCCAATTATAGATGGCTCTCAAAGTGATTAAAATCCTTATACAAGCCATTTTTCCATGAATAAAATCGAGTTATCAATAAATTTGTTCGATTTAATGACAAGAATCCTCCTACAGAGAACAGGACTATTGAGATTAATAGTAGTTTTTTGAAACTCCATGAGTTCTTTCCCATGGGAAAACCAGCCCATCCAACAAAAATTAATCTAACTGGCCAGCTAGCCCGGATATTGCATGAGTATTTTTGAATGAGGAAGGGAAGCCTTATCAAACCACCCTCACCTCAATCCTCTCCCCTCAAGGGAGAGGAAGCAAAAAGCCCCTTCTCCCCCGGAGGGAGAAGGCTGGGATGAGGGGGGCTACATAATGATTAAGTCCTTTTCTTACTTGTTAACTCATGCAATATGCGGGCTAGCTGGATATTACTGTCTAACAAAAGGGGATTTCTAGAGCCGGAATCGGCCGTTTATTACAGGCGGTCGCGGGAAGGATTGTTGCTTTCTTTACTTTTGAGGACTTCTTTTAATTCAACCATAAATTCATTCACATCTTTGAAGGAACGATAAACAGAAGCAAAACGAACGTAGGCGACATCATCCAACCGATACATTTCACTGATGACTTTTTCGCCCACTTTCAAGGCCGGGACTTCTTTATCACCCAGTTCCTGGACATATTGCTCCACACGGTCAACGAGGTCTTCAATATCTTTGATGCTCACCGGCCTTTTCTGGCAGGCTTTCTTCACACCGCTGATGATTTTATCGCGGTCAAACTCTTCGCGCCGACCGTCCTTTTTTATCACTAAAGGTAAAGAGCGCTCCAGCTTTTCATAGGTGGTGAACCTCTCACTGCAACTCAAGCATTCCCTTCGCCTGCGTATAACCGTCCCCTCTTTGTTCAAACGGGAATCAATGACTTTGTTCTCCATATCGGAGCAATCAGGACATTTCATGGATTATAAATTTTATTGCTGGGTTAATTCTAAATGAAGTGGAAACTGGTCGCAGAGTTCACGCACTTTTTTACGCGTCTGAGCATGGAGACTGTCATCCTCTATTTTTTCGAGTGTCTGGACCATCAGTTCTCCGATCTTGCGCATTTCATTTTCTTTCATTCCCCGGGTAGTCAGTGCCGGTGTGCCGACCCGAATCCCCGAAGTCACAAACGGGCTACGGGTCTCAAAAGGTACGGTGTTTTTATTCACCGTGATGCCAGCCTTTTCCAATGCCGCTTCTGCGTCTTTGCCGGTAATATCCTGAGGACGCAAATCGACCAGCAGTAAATGTGTATCCGTTCCACCGCTGACAATTTTGTAACCCTGATCCATCAAAAATTGCGCCAGACATTTAGCGTTAGCGATCACTTGGCTTTGGTAGGCAACAAAATCCTCCTGCAAGGCTTCTTTAACCGCCACGGCTTTTGCGGCAATAACATGCATGAGGGGACCACCTTGAATTCCGGGAAATATTTTTTTATTAACTTCCTTGGCATATTCTTCTTTGCACAAAATCATTCCGCCTCGCGGCCCTCTAAGCGTTTTATGCGTGGTGGTGGTGACAAAGTCTGAGTGGGGAATCGGTGAAGGGTAAAGCCCCGCCGCAATCAGCCCCGCAGGATGAGCAATATCTGTCATGATTTTTGCCCCCACCTCATCGGCAATTTCACGGAACTTGACAGGGTCGATCACCCTTGGGTAGGCACTTGCCCCGGCAATGATCAATTTGGGTCGGCTTTCAACAGCCAGTTTTCTGACCTCATCGTAGTCAATCTGCTCGGTCTCCTGGCTCACGCCGTAGGCCACAACATTATAGGTGTATCCAGAAAAGTTCACCGGACAACCATGGGTCAGATGCCCACCATGGGATAAATTCATTCCGAGAATGGTATCCCCCGGCTTGAGAACCGTGTGGTAAACCGCCATATTGGCCTGGGAACCTGAGTGCGGCTGAACATTAGCGTGTTCGGCAGAAAACAGCTTTTTTGCTCTTTCTATAGCAAGACTTTCGGCAATATCAACATATTCACAGCCGCCATAATAGCGTTTGCCGGGATAGCCTTCGGCATATTTATTGGTCATGACCGAGCCCTGGGCCTCTTGCACCTCGGGGCTGACAAAATTTTCAGAAGCGATCATTTCGAGGGTATTATTTTCCCGCTCGGTTTCATCTGCAATGGATTGTGCGATCTCTGGATCAAAATCGGCAAGTGACAATTTACATATCTCCTGGTTAACGATTTTCCTTAGTCCTTAAAGAAGCATCTATTTGATTGATTTTATCGAGCCGCCTTTGGTGGCGTCCTCCTTCAAAAGGCGTATTGAGCCAGGTATTGACAATTTCAGCCGCTAATCCTTTACCAATCACCCTACCCCCCATAATCAATATATTTGAGTCATTGTGTTCGCGGCATAATTTAGCAGTAAAAAGATCTGAACACAGGGTTCCGCGAATCCCCGGGTATCGGTTGACCACAATGGACATGCCTATCCCCGTACCGCAGATCACAATTCCGCGTTGCACACTTTTATTGGCAACGGCTTCGGCAAGTTTCATCCCGTAGTCGGGATAATCGACAGAGTCCCCGCTATGAGGCCCTAAATCATCCACCTCCCAACCCGTGTTTAGCAGGTGGGCGATGATACTTTCCTTAAGGTCGAAACCGCCGTGATCGGAAGCTAAAGCAATTTTTTTCATGGTAATTTCCGTTTGAAAACTGGCCTCATCAAAACTGAGGAGAAGGGTTGGCTTAAACGATGAAATACATTCCAGAGGCCATCTGTAGTCTAACAGGGATACTAAATAAAGTAACCGGTTTTGTCAACGGTGGCTATTAGGTTGTAATTGCCTTTAAAAAAAATTAAAATGTGAATGAGATTATTATCGAAAAAAACCAACCTCTTATGTGGAAAAACGTCTTTCTCGAATCCTGCCTGCTTTCCGCCCTGATATTTGGTGGATTTTATCTCAATGCCACACTTTTGCAGGATGACCTTTATTCGGAGAATAACACCTCCAGTCATATCAGCGGCTTTGCCAACCCACTAGAACCGCAGAAGCATATCAGTGGAAAAAAATCTGAAGAAGAATCTCATATTTCAGGTTTTGCCACTCCACCCCAAGCCAGCCAGTAAAAATTTCTGCAAATTTGCCAATGTGAAAATTCTCACTCCCATTCTGGCCTTTTATTTTCTAGTTGCATTTCCGATAAGCCATCTCGCTTTCCCTGGCAACCGATTTGTTTATGAATTCTGGCATATCCTCTATTTTGCCACGGTTATAATCGGTATTCTTGCCTTAAAACTCGTATCCCCGCAACAACTGGGTTTCAATAAAAAAAACATCGGAAAATCCCTGTCAATCGGCACTCTGCTGGCAATACTCCCCATTGTGGGTGTTGCCTTGCTCGATGGTTTATTGGTGAAAACAGGGTTGTCGCAAGCGGAGTTATTTGCAGGAGCCCATTTGAGAGTTCCAGAACAAATGGGGTTAAACACTTCTCCCACCAGAAACTTTTTCATAACTCTCATCATTCCTTTTATCGAACAAGTGTTTGTGATCGGATTAATTGCCAACAACTTACTTAAAAAAGAAAATACCGGACGAGTCATTATTAGCGGTGGCCTGCTCTACCCTCTTCTTCATTTCAAACTGAGTATAGGGAATTTACTGCTGGGGATGATGTCGGCAGGATTATTGCGGGCCACAGGCTCAATAATAGCCCCGGTTTTGTTGCACACAGGTTTTGCCATTGCAGAAATTTTAATCGTGTTTAACTATCCACGATTGATTTCCATTCTGGTATTTTTTGTTTGACTAACGGGATACTGAAAAACTTGGTGGTAAAGAGCAACCCCCTCTGAAATCTCCCTTGTCAGGGGGAGCTTTGCATAACCCCGAGATTTTTCATTGATCCTCCCCTTTCATGAGGGGAGGCTGGAGGGGTGTGGATTTTTTTGCTGAAATTCATAATCCAACCCTCCCTGCTCAACCCCTCAACTCATCGGGCTTGAGTCCCTATGAAGGGAGGGGAAATTCATATTCGCTTTATTGACTTACGCAAAGGTCCCTTATATCAGGGGGAGGCACAGTTGCCCCCCTGATAAGGGGGCTAGGGAGGTTAAACTATTGGCAAAGCCTGACATGAAGGCTGATATTAAATAGTTTTCAGCATCCTACTAAGAAGAAGCTTTGCGGGCTTTCTTCTTAGCCGCTTTCTCCTGGGCTTTTTTTGTCTCAGCCGCTCTGTGAGCCGCTTCTTTGGCGGCCTTTTTTGCCGCCTGTTCCGCTTGCATTTCCTGAAAAGCACGCTCTCGACTTTTGGGGTCCTCGAAAAACCGGGATACCACCATGCCAAACTCATACAAACCGTAAAGCGGGACTGCTAGTAATACCTGGGTAATAATATCCGGCGGGGTAAGAACTGCCGCCAGAGCAAACATTCCCAGAAAGGCCCACTTGCGGTACAGCTTCATTTTTACGGTATTGATCACCCCAAACTTGGTCATCAGAACCATGATGAGCGGAGTTTGAAAAGCAAACGCAAAAGCCAGAATCATCTTCACCACAAAGGAAAAATAAAAACCAATGGTGACCTGCATCTTCCACCAGTTGGAGCCGTAAGCAAGCAAAAACTTCAACCCCAGCGGAACAACTAAAAAGTAACAAAACAATCCCCCAAAAAGGAAAAATGCTGTTCCAAAGGCAACAAACAATGCCGTAATCTTTTTTTCCTTGACCTTCAAACCCGGAGCAATGAACTCCCAGATATGATACAAAATCCATGGCATTGAAATAAACATGGACCCCATGAAGGCGACCTTCATAGCGGTAAAAAATGGTTCCGTAGGAGTTATAAAGGTAAGCTCTGCATATTTTTCTGGCAGGGGGTCTTCCAACCACAGCAACAAAAAGTCGATGAAATAAAAGCAAACGCCAAAAAACAACGCAACAACCAGAACTACCTGTATCAAACGGTTTTTAAGCTCTATCAGGTGGTGGGTAACGGGTATTTTTTCTGTGAAGTCTACAGTTTTAACCACTAATTTCCTCGCTGGAGCACTCTTGAATCGGGATCAAAAAAAGCAGGTACTTGTAAAACCGCCAAGTTCCCGCAACTTTTTGTGTTTGCATGAGTTATTTTAGTTTGCCATCTTACTCAATTGAAAAGATTATTTCAAGGGGATCTCAAGGAATTACGTCTATTCCTATACAAATTTCTCAATTAATATTGCCTGTCAAGAGGATCTCAGGAAATTACTTCTGTTCCTATGCAAATCCCCGATTAATATTGATTACAAGCGATAAATAGTGGATAATGCCTTCGATAACACTGCAAAACTCCTTTTGTTTCAATAGACAGTGAACTACAAACAGGCCATGAGCCGGTTTTTGATTGAATGCCCCTTCACAACCAAAAAGTCACAGGTGTTAGAGTCCTCGATATTGCTGAAGAAGGTGCGACAGCGATCGAAACCATGGTTAACGGGGTTATTCAAGAAGTGAGTCAACAGAAAATCCCGATCGTAGACATACAAATAACCGATACAAACTGTTTTATAATTCTGGGTGAAAAAAAGTCTGGTTAGTAGGGTATCTCTAAAAATTGCTTTTAGCCACCGGCAAGCCGCCGGGGGCAGGTAGAGATATCCTGAAATTATCAGGCGGGAGTAGCTCAGTTGGTAGAGTGTCAGCTTCCCAAGCTGAATGTCGCGGGTTCGAACCCCGTCTCCCGCTCTTTCATAAATTTAAAATTGAATTGCCAAAATAATGCGCCTTACTAAAGAATTCACCGAACTTCTCGCCAAAAAAATTGTCAGGTCCTTGCTGGACAAAAACCTGATTATCTGGGAGGAGTCGCAGGAAAAACTACAAACCATCATCAATGGAATTATTACCGAAGACCTCATGGTGGAAGACCAACTTAACGAAGAGGTAAAAACCCTGCTTGACTCCAAAACCGAAGAATATGAAAGAGATATGATGGATTATGGGCGGGTGTTCCAAATGGTGAAATCAAAATTAGTGCGTGAGCGCGGACTCATTCTTTAATCCTTTTATATAATCAATATGAGAATCAGCCGGGATAAAATCAACCACATCAGCAGTCTCATCGTTCGCGATTTTGCCAAGCGCGATGAACTGGACTATAAAGTCGACCTCAATGATGTCCGCCTGGATATCACCCGGGTCATGACAGACATCCTCCAGCTTGATGACAAAGCCGATGCCCAGGCACGCCGCACATTGAACAGCTACAGCAACGCTCCCCGCGAAGGTTCACCGGAATGGGACATCATGTACCAGAAACATTTTGATGAGTACATGAACAAGCAGGCTCGCTAGCCGCCGGGGGCAGTTTGCCGTGGCTTTATTTGGGGATTGTTTCCGGCGCAATCAAGCCCAGTAGCATCCCATGTGTTATGTCCCCTCGTTAGCCTTTATGCCAAGGGGTACTGCCCTTCAGACAATTGCTTTTGAAAGCGGGCAACTTCTTCTTGAGAAAACTTGAAGTGAAAACTGAAATAGTTTGCCGACTTGTTTTTCATATACCTTAAAATTTCCACATACTTGCCAAACTTCAACGATAGCTTTTCCAACACATCGGACAACCCCGTGCGTCCTCCCCGTGCGTGTTTCAAACTACAAGCCGCCGAACTGTAATACCACCCGCCCTTATCAAAATATTTATCACCCAAAATATTGCTCTGCGCACTGAACAACCCTAAATAGAAAAGAAGGAAGTCCGCATTGGTCCTGAAGACCTGATACTTCTGCGATTCAAGTTTAAGGTTGATGGCGATTTGGCCTGCATCGCAATTGGTGCCCACTAGATATTGACTTGTTAGAGTAGACATTTTGGGATTCACCATTTCGGCAAGCGTCAAGATGATATATTGGTTGATATCTTCTTCATATTCCAAATCATTGAGCTTGATTTTTTTTTCGTGAGACTGGAGCCAGGCTTCGCTTCTTCCTTCCTCAAAAATGGGATCATACCCTTTGTTCGAAGGTTTGTTGTCATCGATCCGCGCCCGCAAAAACTGCTCAGAAAAAAACGATTCGGTGGTATCCGTTTCCATGTTCTCTATATGAGTGAAGTGAATTGACATGAGAACCTCCCATTAGAATTATCACCCGCCTTTACAGGGTCACATAAAATGGAATAATAGCAATGATTAAAGCTACTTACAGATAAATTTAGCAGCCAGAGTAGAGGCCTGCTAACAATTTTCACGCTGTTTGTTGGCACAGCAAAATTAGGCAAAAAAAATCAGCACCCCGGGGCCGCCTCAAAGGGGGCCTGGGGTGCTGATCCGTGTGCTGGCTTATTGCCCTCTTTTTAGACTTTAAATTTACTAACCAGCTCCTGGAGCCCAACAGCCATCTTTGTCAGCTCCTGTGTTGCCTGCTGACTCTGGGAAGCACCCGTTGAAGTTTCATTCGCCGCCTGAGCAACACCGGTTATATTCGGGTTGATTTCCTGACTGCCTTTGGCCGCCTGTTGAACATTGCGTTCCATTTCTGCCGTTGTCGCATTTTGCTCTTCTACCGCACTGGCTATGGTGTTGGAGATATCATTAATATTATTAATAATAGTGCTGATCTCTCCAATAGCCTGAACCGAGTTTTGTGAGTCCGACTGAATGGTATTGATCTTCTGGCTGATCTCATCGGTGGCTTTTGCAGTTTGATTGGCCAACTCCTTCACCTCATTGGCGACCACAGCAAATCCCTTACCGGCTTCACCGGCGCGGGCAGCTTCAATGGTCGCATTGAGGGCCAGTAGGTTGGTCTGTTCAGCGATGGAAGTGATCACCTAGACCACCTGGCCGATCTCCTCACTGCTTTGCCCCAGTTTGGTAATATTGTCGTTAGCATTTTGTGTTACTTTAACTGCCTTGCCTGCGACCCGTGCGGCCTCCGTGGCATTCCTCGAAATTTCATTAATGCTGGCACTCATCTCCTCGGTGCCGGTCGCCACAATTTGCACACTACTACTGATTTCTTCCGAGGCTCCAGAGACCACATTAGCCTGGGCTGAGGTTTCTTCCGCATTGGCTCCCATTTGCTGACTTGTGGCAGACAACTCCTCTGAAGAGCTACTTAAAAGCTGGGCCGTCTCAGAAATTTTTGATATATCTCCTCTCAAATTGGCAAGCAGTTTATCCAAACCAGCGGCCATCTGACCAATGGCATCTTCCCCGTCAAAAGTGATCTGACTTGTCAGGTCGCCGTCAGCCGCTGCACCAACCACAACCAGCAAGCTGTCGACTTTTTGTTTTAATTCTTCCGCTTGCTGTTTTTCACGCTCCGCCATTATCCGGGCATTTTCCTCCATTTTCACTTGCTCAGTAACTATGGACCAATCGACAAGAGGTCCGAGATAGTTGCCGTCAGTATCCACAATCGGGTTTATTCGCAAATCCAGAATTTCAGGTTCCACCTGGATTTGTGCAGAATGCGGCAGGTTGCGCGGATCGGACAAAATCTTTCTTGGAATACTGGGATTCTTATGAAAGATATCGATCGGCTGACCAATAATATCATCAACCTTCATCGGCAGATATTGCTCCAAACCGCTGAGTGTAGCCTTGGAGGCCGGGTTGATATAAGTCAAGTTGCAGTCCAAATCTGCCACCATCATATTGCCGGGATTGTTTTCGACAATCGCGGCGATGCGTGCCATCTCGGCATCGGCTTTTTCTTTCTCCCTGAGGGCCGTGACCATACTGCCGAAAGATTCCGCCAATTCGCCCTTGAGTTCATATTCCTTATCCAGTCGGCCATTGGCAATATCCTCGGCCTGAGACGCGATATTCCGCATCGCCACACTCATATCGTTATAGGCTCCCTGCAGTTGCCCCAACTCATCGCTGGAAGTGATTTTCAAGGCTTCGCTTCTCAAATCACCACTGGCGATTTTCCGCATGGAGCCTGCGATTTCGCGGATGCGTTTGGAAAAACCCGTGGCAAAAAACAGGGCTATACCAAGAATACCCACCACCAGAGCCACCCCCAGGTAAATGCTGGCAGTACGGATTTCCTTTTGCACCCTAAAAGCTTCCGCCTCATCAATTTCAGCGAGAATGCCCCATTTCAACCCGAGAATATCTACCGGCGCATACGCACTCAACACGGATACTCCCCGGTAATCGGGAAAGATTTGAAAACCTGTTTTCCCTTTTAAACTTTCCCGGGAACCTGGAGTTTTTACTTCGCTGATTCCTATGCTTGTTTTTAAAACCTTCTGTTTTTCAATAACACTGGAGTTCTCGCCCAATTCTTTTAGAAATTTAAAATATTCTTCGGGAGCCTCAATCAGAAAACGTGAGTTGTTTCTCATTTTATGATCCTGCCCTACCAGATAGACCTCTCCTGAATCCCCCAGGCCCACTCCCTTCCAATCGTTGTTGCTAGTCATCACGTCATTAATTCGGTCTACGGGAGCCTGGAAAATCAGAACCCCGATCATTTCACCCATGTCATAAATGGGAGAAGCAATGAAAGATGCCGAAGCATTATAAGAAGGCTCATAAGACGCGAAATCCTCAATAACCACCGCATCAGAAGCACCCGCCGCCAAAGCCTTTCGAAATACTTTTCCTAGCCCCGAGTCCTTATAGGGCCCCGTTTTCAGGTTGGTAGCAACGTCCACTTCCTTGAACACGCTGTAAACAACGAAACCGGTATCGACCATAAAAATATCATAATAACCAAACTCCTCGAGAAACTTGCGAACCGGAGGATGATATTGTCCGTGTATCTGGCTGTACCGAGTCCTGTCGCCAGCCGCATCCAATTTATGTTTTTCCCCAATCGCATGGCTATTGCCAGCAATATAAAGATTCTGCAAAATTTGTGAAGTCTTGCCTTTTGGAATCCACCGGTTCACTGCTTCAGCGGATGTACCCGGAGTATTTGCCTGCTGATAGCGATAACGCTCACCAAGCTTACTTTCCAGCGCCACCGTATCGCTGGCTACCGTCTGCTGTTCCACCTGTTTGAAGGCCGTGGCGAATTTGTCCATCGCATCCACCACCATAAAGCTGTTGGAAAAGGTTCTGGCCTGCGCGGCAATACTCTTAAAATAGTTTTCAATTTGAATCTTTTTCGTTTCACGCAGAGATATCAAACGATCTTTGTTTGTCTGTATCGTCAGGCCTGAAATTTTTTCGGAAGAATAGAAATAAAAAACTACGAAAGGAATTATTCCGATCAGAATTAATAAACCGGAAATTTTTTGTTTGAGTCCCCAAACTCTCACACCCTCATGTTGCGTAGAATTCTTTTGCATGGTCAATCCTTCTAAAATTACAATTTATAAAAACGCATTAACTCTCTCCTCATAATCAAAAATCAACTCTCGATGTATTATTAATGCATTAAAATTTAAAAAACTCACCTTCCCAAGATACGCCTAATATCATTGTCAGAAAAAACCTGCACTAACATATTTACCTATAATGCTAATGAAAATATTATCCTGTCAATAATAATTTTCCGACAAGGTTAATGCTTTATTTAATAACTGGTTACTGGATACTAGGAGGGGTGGCTAAGAGGGCCAAACAATTTAATAGCCTGTGATTGGGATTCTTCATAAATATTTTTTACAGTAACTTTCGTTTTTCTAGATACATTCTTGCAGTCCTCATACTCAGGGGATATTTGTATGACCTTGCCATTAAGTTTTCCGAGCTTGATTTTGACGAGGCCCCATTTAGTTTTTACCGTTTTAATTTCCCGCTCTAAGACTGTTCTGCCAATTCGATAATATCGAACTCCAAAACTGGATGTTTCGTGCAGAAGAATTTCGGACATCACCTGCCTGTCCGCCTCGTGTGCAAGAACAGAGATTTTGTTAGCAGGACGGCTCTTTTTCATGATGATGGGCGTCAAATAAACATCCAGAGCCCCTGCCCTGAAAAGCGATTCCATCGTCCCTTCATAAAACTCCGGATTCATGTCATCAATATTGCTTTCAATCAGGACGAGTTCTTCATCGAATTCTTTGGGCTTGGCGGGCTGCGCGGAAATTTCCCCCAGGACAACCCGGAGCATATTGGGCATTTCCGGGATGATATGGTCCCCGGCCCCGTATCCATCGCCAATAATCGTCATGGCCGGAAGAGATCCAAACTTGTCCGCATAAAATCCGATCATGGCCGCACCGGTTGGAGTGGTCAGCTCTTTTTTAACCCCGCTGGAGAAAACGGGGATTCCCTGCAAAAGTTTTAATGTCGCTGGAGCAGGAACCGGCAGGCAACCGTGGGCGCATTGCACAAAGCCCTCACCCACATTGAGGGGAGAGGCGTAAATTTTGTCCAACTGCAAGGATTCGATGGCAACCACCCCGCCCACGATATCCACTATCGAGTCCACAGCACCGACTTCATGAAAGTGGATCTTTTCCATAGTCGTATTATGAATAACCGCTTCAACCTGGGCAATACGTTTAAAAATTTCCAGCGAGTTCTTTTTTGCAGTGGCAGAAATGCCTGAGTTGGCAATCAGTTTTTTTATATCCGAGTATTTGCGGGCCGAGTGGTGATGAGAAGGTTTAGTCAGGCTGACTTGCGCCTTGGTGCCGGTGATGAGACCACGCTGAACCCGGCTGGTTTTCAGTTTATATCCTTTAAGGTCCAGAGTTTTAAGAGCCTTGCGAATTTTTCCGGGGTCCACCCCAAGGTCAACCAGAGCCCCCAGAATCATGTCACCACTGATGCCGGAATAACAATCAAAATAAGCAATGCGGTGAGATTTCACAATATTTTCAATGGGCCGGATATTGCGCAAGAGGTTTTTAAATCACCCCAGCCCCCGTGATATTTTTTCACTTGTCTCGTGCCCCGAAGCGGGT
>CAZEBI010000081.1:0-12350 GCA_964510355.1 uncultured Nitrospina sp.
GAGGTCGGTCGCCCGGATATTAAAGGCCGGGAAGGAATATTAAAAGTTCATACCTCTACCGTTCCGCTGACTGATGACGTGGAGTTGAAAACTATTGCCCGAGGAACTCCCGGCTTCACCGGCGCAGACCTGGCTAACCTTGTTAATGAGGCGGCCCTGTTAGGCGCGCGCAACGATAAAAAAGCCGTCTCCATGGAAGAATTTGAAGAAGCTAAAGATAAAGTCATGATGGGGGTTGAGCGCAGGAGCATGGTCATCTCCGAGAAAGAGAGAAAAACCACCGCCTACCATGAGGCAGGCCATGCATTGGTGGCTTCGCTTTTACCCGGAACCGATCCTCTCCATAAGGTGACGATCATTCCAAGAGGAAGGGCTCTGGGGGTGACGATGCAGTTGCCTACCGATGAACGCCACACTTATCAAAGAAATTATCTCTTTAATAGCCTGGCTATTTTGATGGGCGGAAGATGCGCAGAAGAAATTTGCTTGGGAGAAATGACCACAGGGGCCGGTAACGATATTGAACGGGCCACAGAAATGGCCCGTAAAATGGTCTGCGAATGGGGCATGAGTGAAAAAATGGGGCCGCTTTCTTATGGCAGTAAAGAAGAGCAAGTATTTTTAAGGCGAGATTTTAATACCCAGAAAAACTTCAGCGATCAAACGGCAAAACTGATCGATCAGGAAGTCAAGACGCTGGTTATGGGGGGGTATGACCGTGCTGCCGAGTTACTGAAAACCAATATCGAGATCCTCGAAAAGCTGGCCCAGGCTCTCCTGGAAAGAGAAACCCTGACAGGCGATGAGGTTAAAAATATTATTGCCGGAAAAAGTGAGACGGATACGGATGTGCCTCCTGATGGAGACGCACAAAAAATACAAGCGGCTCCGGTTGAAGAACCAAAAGCCAAACCAGACTCCGATGACGGACTCCTCGGTGGTATGCCTGACCCAACACCTGCCTGAGCGCAAGCTTAGATAAGATTCGACTCAAATTCAAAAGCTCCACATTTTTTTATCCGGCTTGATGCCGA
Source organism: uncultured Nitrospina sp. (assembly GCA_964510355.1). Taxonomy (GTDB): domain Bacteria; phylum Nitrospinota; class Nitrospinia; order Nitrospinales; family VA-1; genus LS-NOB. Next base: position 1,035 of record CAZEBI010000081.1, read on the forward strand.
GCGAAATGTGGAGCTTTTAATTTTCCCCTTTGTTGAACATCGCTATTATGACTGCATTTCGATTTCCCCATCCTGGGGAAGAAACATTGATAATGGGCATTATCAATCTCGATCCTGAGTCTTTCTACGAGGCCAGCCGGTGTGAGACCCCGCAAAAAGCGCTCGATGTTGCGCAAAGAATGATTGCTGAGGGCGCGGATATTCTGGATGTGGGTGCGGAAAGCTCTCGTCCAGGGTCAACTCCCCTTGCCGAGCCAGAAGAATTAAAGCGTTTACTTCCTGTTGTGACAAGGCTGGCGCAGACTACAGACGTTCCCATTTCGGTAGACACCTATAAACCTGCTGTGGCCGCAGAAGTTTTAAAAAATGCCGGGGCCAGAATCATCAATGATATAACGGGCCTGCAACGGTTTCCCGCAATGGCTGAAATGATCGCCCGGTTTGATGCCGGGGTGATCCTGATGCATATGCAGGGCACGCCTGACACCATGCAAGAGCACCCACAATACGAGGATGTACTGGCTGAAATTTCCGGGTATTTAAGCCGTAGCATAACCCTTGCTGTTTCTGCGGGAATTGATCCGGAAAAAATTGCGATAGATCCCGGTATCGGGTTTGGCAAAACAGACCGTCATAATCGTCTCATCTTGAAAAACCTGAGTCGCTTGAACGAACTGGGCAAACCTGTGCTTTTAGGGGTGTCAAGAAAGTCTTTGATTGGGAATATATTGAATGTGGCGGTTGAAGAAAGGTTGGAAGGTTCGCTCGCCGCTGACGTATTCGGGGTGATACAGGGCGCATCCATTATTCGTACCCATGATGTGCAAGCGACTCGCCGGGCTATAAAAGTTGCTGAGTCGATAATGAGAGAACAAGGTTTATAGTTCGCTTCGTCGGGCGGGAAAACTGCTGAACCAATAGTGAAAAAGGAAAACTATGATTCGTTTGTTTGTTAATGTTGACCATGTTGCGACTATTCGTGAAGCCAGAAAGACCATCGAGCCCAGTCCGCTCAAAGCGGCTTTGTTGGCTGAAAAGGCGGGGGCTCAGGGGATCACGATTCATTTGCGCGAGGACCGCCGCCATATTCAGGATGAAGATGTGCGCGTTATTCATGAAGGTATTAATACCAAATTGAATCTGGAAATGGCCCCCACGCGTGAGATGGTGGACCTGGCTTTGGAGATTGCTCCTTATCAGGTTTCGCTGGTGCCTGAGAAACGTCAGGAAATCACAACCGAGGGAGGGTTGGATGTTTGTTCCCAGGAAAAAGAATTGGCAAAAATCCGGGAAAAGATGCATGCCAGGGGGATTTTGTTCAGCCTGTTTGTGGACCCTGATTTGGCGCAGGTGGATGCTTGTAAAAAAATTCAGGCCGATAGCATAGAGATCAATACAGGTACCTATACCGAGCTTGAATCGCCAGAGAAAATCGCGGCGGAGTTGCAACGGATACAAAAAAGTGCCAAAAGAGCCGCCGAGCAAGGTTTGAAGGTTTTTGCCGGGCACGGTTTGAATTACGAAAATGTGAAAGATATCGCGGCGATTGCCCAAATTGAGGAACTCAATATCGGTCATTTCATCGTAGGGCAGGCTGTTTATGACGGCATGGAAAATGCCGTGACCCAGATGATTCGCTCCATTGAGAAGGGTGCAAGCTTACGAGACTGAGCCCGAATTCCACAGAACTCTTTGAAAATATTGCAGTTTTGGTGATTTTTTGGTGAGTTTAGGGTGCGAGTTGGGGTATAATATTGCAAGTAATTTTTCCAAAACATTGACGGATGTGATGATGTCAGATTTCAGCAAGTCTTCTCAGATAGCCCAGGATAATTTGTCGATTCGTGAGCGTGGGGTTTCCAGCGTGCGCGAATATTCCCGAATTATGGCAACATTCAACAGGGTTCTGGAATATAAAGAAAAGTTTCGCATGTCCATTGAAGGGCAGTTGGCCTCCATCGGGCAACAGGTTAAGGAGAATATCGAAAACCAGGAAATCCTCCTGCGAAATATAGATATTTATGAACAGAATATCGACACCATTTCCGACAATCTGGGGCAACTGCAAACGGAAGAAGACTCCATCAAAATTCGATACGAAGAGCTGTTAAACGGGTCTTCGGATACTGTTGACGATAAAGGTGATGATGACCTGGACCCTGCCGGTTCCCGGGAATGCCTCATACAGCGGCGGCGAACTTATTTGGAGAATCTGGATAAAAGTTTTAAACGTCTGGATGGGGAATTATTTTCTATTGAAAAATTGCGCGCAGAAATAACCCGAGCCCGTGGAGAAATTCTAGTTAAAAAAGATGAAGCCCAGAAAAAAATGAAATTTCTCGAAGACAATGGTGTCCAGCTTTTGGAAGAAGTCAAAAAAATAGAAATGGAACTCGAATCATCGGTGAATGAAGAGAGACTTTTGATCAATGAGTTCAAGCGTTTGGTGAATGGGGCTGAAAGAACATTGGAAATCAGTGATGAGATAGACCATATTTTATTTACCTACCTTACTGCCGCAGAATCGAAGCGTATCCAAGACCCGGTCCCCGCAGATCACTAAGGTGCCACCAGCGTGACGCTAGACCCGACTGGCAATAGCTTTATTTGGCGCGCAACCGCGTTTTGGGCGCAACGAGTTGTTGTGCCCCTTTCATCAGCAGGGCACGAAAGCTGAGGGAGAGTTCACGGTCTTCCTCGCTAGAGCCTAGCCCCTCCTGTCAAGGGGAATCTGTCCCGCGCTTTTAGCGGCTTGCGAGTGAATCGAGCGTTTGCCGTAAAATCTGCCACCGGCGGCTCGCCGGCCTCAGGTTTGGTGTTGACTTGAATTTGTAAATTCTGCATACTCCGTGCGGTTGGTTATCCTGTTTTTTTACTATCCTCAAGTTCAACTCTTGAATTTTCAATGAGTTTTCCCGGAAAGGCTGTTTTATAACAATGACAACGAAGGTCGGCATCAATGGTTTTGGGCGTATTGGCAGGGCGGTATTTAAATGCATATTGAATGATCCCGAATGCGCGGATTTTGAAATTGTGGCGATCAATGATTTGACGGATTCGGCCACGTTGGCACATCTTTTAAAATACGATTCTGTGCAAGGGGTCATGGCTCAGGATGTGCAGTCCGATTCTGAAGGGTTGATCATAGATGGCAAACATATAAAAATTATTTCCGAGCGTGATCCTGCGCAACTGCCCTGGAAACAATTGGGGGTGGAGTTTGTCATCGAGTCTACGGGCCTGTTCACCAAACGTGAGGCGGCGCAAAAACATATTGTGGCAGGTGCCAGAAAAGTTATTATTTCGGCCCCGGCAAAAGACCCGGATGTGACCGTTGTTTTGGGTGTGAATGAAAAAACTTATTGCTCGTCCGAGCATCAGATTATTTCCAACGCCTCTTGTACCACCAATTGTCTGGCCCCGGTTGCCAAGGTTCTGCATGAAGAGTTTGGCATTAAAAAAGGGTTGATGACGACCATTCATTCTTATACGAATGACCAGAAGATTCTTGACTTGCCTCACTCCGATCTTAGGCGGGCAAGAGCGGCGAACCTTTCCATGATCCCGACCACGACAGGGGCCGCAAAAGCGGTGGCATTGGTTCTACCTGAGATTAAAGGTAAGCTCGATGGCATGGCCATTCGTGTTCCGACTCCTAACGTATCCCTGATTGACTTGGTGGTTGAGGTCGAGAAAAACACCAGTGCTCAAGAAGTCAACGAGGCTTTCAAGAAAGCTTCTGCTGGACCTTTGAAAAATATAATGCGTTTTGAGGAAAAGCCTCTGGTATCCATAGACTTTAATGGGGATAGCTTCTCATCAATCATCGACGGAATTTCCACCAAAGTTATCGGAAATAATATGGTGAAAGTATTGGCTTGGTATGACAATGAGTGGGGCTACTCCAACAGGGTTAAAGACCTTTTGAAGTTTATCGCCCAGAGTTGATTTTTAGATAGGTTCTCAAAAACCCTCCCATTCTTGGACATAAAGTGACGCTTGTCATTGGCAATTGGAAGATGAATATGCTGGCCTCACAGGCCTGTGATCTGGCTCAGTCGCTAGTGGAACGATTGCCGGTGGGAGGTGTTGAGGTGGTCATTGCTCCTCCCTTCACCTGTTTGCAGTCAGTGGCCCAGGTGCTAAAAGGCTCCCGGCTGGGTCTTGCGGGGCAGAACTTTTATCCTGAAAGCAAAGGCGCTTATACCGGCGAAGTCTCGCTGGAAATGTTAAAGGATGTGGGATGCGATTATGTCTTGATCGGGCATTCGGAGCGGCGTCAGATATTCAAAGAGAGTGATGAACAGATCAATAAAAAAGTTCGTCGTGCCATTGAGATGGGGGTCACCGCTGTAGTTTGTGTTGGAGAGACGTTGGAGCAAAGAAAGGCGGGGGCAACCCTGGACATCATTGAAATGCAGTTGGCTGGCGCATTGGCGGGTTTGTCGGGTGAAAACAGGTTGGTGATTGCGTATGAACCTGTGTGGGCGATAGGAACTGGAGCCAACGCAAGCCCCGAGCAAGCCGTTGAAATCCATAAATCCATTCGAAAATTTTTGTTTGAGCGTCTGGGCTTTTCTGAAAAAACACAAATTCTTTATGGCGGCAGTGTGACTCCTGAAAACTGCAAAAGCCTTTTATCTGAAGATGAGATAGACGGTGCGCTAGTTGGTGGGGCGAGCCTGGATTTTGAGTTATTTTATGCTATTATTAATTTCGCTCTTGAACCTTGATGCATTTTTAGCCATAATCAACGGTTCTGGGTAGATAATCTACAACCTCTGGTATTTTATAAGTTAGAGAATGGATACATTAATTACAGTAGTACATGTGATAGCGGCTTTTAGTTTGATCCTTACCGTACTTTTACAGGCGGGCAAGGGCGCGGCCATGGGTTCGGGATTGGGTGGCGGCAGTAGCCAGACCATGTTTGGCAGCAGTGGTGCCGGAAATTTTCTTACCAAACTGACAACGGGAATCGCTATTTTGTTTATGCTTACCTCTTTGACCCTGGCGACCTTTTCGAACAATAAGAAATCGAGTTCGGTGATCCAGGGTATTGAAGAACCCGCCCCTATCGTCGAAGACTCTGCGGGGTCAACGGACTCTTCCTCTGTAAAATAAAATTTTCCTCGCCCAGGGTGCCGATGTGGTGGAACTGGTAGACACGTGCGCTTGAGGGGCGTATGGAGCAATCCGTGGGAGTTCGACTCTCCCCATCGGCACCAATTTATCTTGTTTGTATACTAAAGCACAGCAATAGACGGTTTTCTCAAGCGAGTAGGAATTGAAATGGTAGATCATAACGACGATACGCAGCTATCCTCCCTGGCATTCACAAAAAGAGTCTCCCGGCTCTTGCTGGTCTGTCTCTCCGGGATCGCCGAATTAAAAGCAGGCGACCAGACTTTATCAGACAAAATAAAAGAATTGTCGGATATTCTCGTTAAGGTTTTGGACGGCAAGGTTGATTTGCCCCCAGCACTTGGAGCAGAACTCGAGCAGGTATTTGATGAGTTGGTTGTCCAAAAATATCTCATTGCCAAAGAACGCGAGAACGCCAAGAAGGTCTTCGTTGCTTTCACAAAAACTATTCGTGACATGAGCGAATCGTCGGGCGAGTTTGATGAAAGCCTCACCGAGCAAATAGAAGTTATAGAAGCCGCAGAGAACATGACTGATATTCTTTCCGCGAAAGACGTTGTCCTCGGTTATACAAAAGAGATCCAGGCTCAAACCCATGCGATGCGAGAAGAGCTTGAAGAGTCAAAAAGAAACACATCTGAGCTTACGGAACTGCTCGAACAGGTTGAGTCCAAGGCAATGATCGACTCCCTGACGCAAGTTTTTAATCGCGGGGCGTACAATATGGAAATCGGTAAAATGATCAAAAGGTTTAAGAGGTATAAGGAGCCTGCCGCCTTATTCATGATTGATATCGATCACTTCAAAAAATTCAATGACGAGTATGGGCATAAGGCTGGGGACGCTGTCCTCACCCTGGTCGCTTCGGTGATCCAAGAAGCTGTGCGGGATACGGATGTGGTCTTTCGTTATGGCGGTGAAGAGTTTGTCGTGTTACTCAATAAGATCGACTCTGGGAATGCGCAAAAGGTGGCAGAAAAGGTGCGGGCAGAAATTGAATCCCATCACTTAACCAATAAAAAAGCCGTGCTGAAGGTCACAGCGAGCTTAGGGTTTTCGTGTTTCAAAGAAGGGGATAGTGAGACCACTGTTTTTGAACGAGCCGACAAGGCTTTATACCAAGGAAAGCAAAGTGGGCGTAATCAGGTTGTGATGAATTTATAGATTTTCGGCCTGTGTTTTATTTTGTTTTTTTGCAGATCCTTATATTGAATGGCTCCCTCCACCTTAGAAGACTTGTTTTCCTCCCCTGGTTTTCTCGCTATATTTTTTGCAATACTCCTGACCATTGCCAATATTATTGTGGGCGTCAGTATTCTTCCCGACGACCAGCGTGAAAAAGGATATCGGATTCATCGCCTGCTTTTTGGGGCAGTGATTATCAGTTATATTTTGTTTTTGTTTCATCTTCGCCAAATTGCACAAACATCTATTTTTGCCTATATTGTTTTTGCATACATCCTCCTTGCCGTTCCTTTCAGCAGAAGGCTTAATGTGACATTGCATGCCGTTATCTCTTCTGCCGGCTTAGTTCTCATCACCGCTGTTGCGGTGTTTAACCTGTTATGATTAAATCGTTGTAATAGCCTGTTTTTTTTAACCCTCGTTTTGAGTCGGTTTGATCGCATGGAAAAATTTGATGTATTGATATTGGGTGGAGGTCTGGCTGGGGTTTCTGCGGCTCTCAGGGCGGCCCAGCTGGGTGCCAGGGTTTGCCTGATTGAAAAAGGCAATATAGGCCAGATGGGTTTTCAGCGAAGAAATGCTCTTTTTATGGATCGCAGAGTTTCCATTTTGCCAGCGACAAGTTGGGAGGAATATAAGAGAATTTTAAACCTGGAGACTGAAAAATATTCTCACTCTGTACTGGACAAACTGAATGCGGCAAGCGTGTCAGTCATAGAGGGGGAGGGCAGGTTGGCGAGCCCGACAGAGGTCAGTGTGCAAAAAAAAGAGGGGGGTCATTTGCTCTTGCAGGGCAAGTCGGTGATCCTGGCTTATGGCTCGAGGCCCCGGTTCCCCGCCACTTTGCCGTATGAGGAGGGGGTCGTAGTATCTGAAGTTCCCCAACTGCCAAAACTTCCTGAAAAAGTTCTTGTTATGGGCGGTGGTTCTTTTGCCAGCGAGATGGCGTTTGGACTGCAGAGAAGAGGGTGTAAAGTTTTTCTCTGTTACGAAGAAAAAGAATTGTTTGCGGCAATGGATGCGGACTTCAATATTGCAATAGAGCGCCAGTTTAAAGAAAAAAAAATCAAAATTCTTCTCGGAAAAAAACTGATCTCCTTTTATAAGAATGGGGTTGAGCTTGAAATTACTTTGGAGACGGGCATCAAGTTTTCTGTTGATCAAATAATTGTTGCTGGCGACAGGTTGGGTGAGAATGCCGATGTCGAAAAACTGGGAATTTGTTTGGGAGAGCATCAGAAAATCCTTGTAGACGAGGAATCGATGGGGACCAGCTTACCCGGAGTGTATGCGGTGGGAAGCGTTACCGGGGTGTTGACCTCTGATACCTTGTCTCAGGAAATGGGTAAAGTCGCAGCAGAAAATGCCGTGGGAAAAAAGAGAAAATTGAATCGGGAATGGGTTGCGCAAGTTATCCGTCTTTGCCCTGATGTTGCCTATGTGGGTTGTTCCATGAAAACGGCGGGTCATCAGGGCTTTCATCCTGTCGAAGGCGTGTTCGAAGGGCCTGCCCCTGTTGGGGACGATCTGTCAGTTTCGCAGACCGGGGGAAAATATAAAATTGTTGCTGATAAAAGGTCGCGTATAATAGTGGGGGCGCAGATCATTTCAAATCTGGCCCCGGACTGGATGCCAATGCTTTTACTGTTGATCAAAAAGGGCGTCACGGTTGGAAATCTGGCTAATTCCACCACTTCTGAGGGGGCTGACATTGGGGGTTTGTGCGAGGCGGCACGCAATTGCTCACGAGCCCTGAAGTCCCTATAAAAAAAGTGGTTTCATGGCAATTACTTCTTGCCTTGACTCGATATTTTAATTATGTTAAAAACCAACACTTTGGCAGTCCATTCCAGTCTGCTGGCCGGGTCTTAAAAAGACATACAGTCCCTATAAAATCGGGTATTATTGAGTTCTATGGCTGAGGCAAATTTAAAAGAAAAGCCGGCATCCAAGGATGCAAAGGCAAAAGACGAAGTACTGGATACAATCTGGTCGCGCCGGGAATTTTTCTCGCTGGCGGGCTGGGCTGGGTTTTTAGCTTCCTTGGGGCTATCGGCCCTGTATTTTGCGCGTATACTTTTCCCGCGTGTTCTCTTTGAGCCTTCCCCTATATTCAAGGCAGGAAAGCCCAGTGACTACACGGTGGGTGAAGTCAGTACCAAATGGGTTAAGGATCAGCGCGTCTGGATTGTTCGGGACGATGAAGGCATTTATGTCATTTTTGCGTTCTGCACGCATTTGGGCTGCACTCCGCGTTGGTTGAAGTCAGAGAGCAAATACAAATGCCCCTGTCATGGTAGTGGTTTCACCAAACAAGGGGTGAACTTTGAGGGCCCGGCTCCACGGCCTTTGGAGCGTTTGAAAATTGCTCTGGCCCCGGATGGGCAGATTGTCATTGATAAAAGCAAAAAATTTCTTTTTGAAAAAGACGAGTGGGGCAAAGCAGGTGCTAAACTTTTTGTCTGATTGCTTGTTTTTGATTTTCAGATAGATTGCTATAAAAAGTGTGGAATTCCATTTTGATGGAGGTTTGAGTTTTGGCAAATAAGTCACCGCAGATTCCGAGTATCGCGGAATTGATGGATAAAATTAAAAGCGGCAAGATCTTCAGTGATATTGCCAAGGAAATCACCGAGTCGCAGATATGGACCTCTAGTTTCCGTCACGGTTATGCGGATACACCACGAAACCGTGTTCTGCAGATTGCCAGCAATGTCTGGTTGCATCTTCATCCGGTAAAAATTCAACGTCATGCCCTGCGCATCAAATTCACCTGGTGCATGGGAGGAATCACTTTTCTCCTGTTTCTTTCCACGGTTGTGACCGGGGTGATCCTGATGTTCTATTACCGACCGGTTGGGGAGTACGCCTATTACGATATGAAGTATCTGCAGTACGATGTTCCTTTTGGCATGCTTATGAGAAATATGCATCGCTGGGCGGCTCACGCCATGGTTATCACCGTGTGGTTGCATATGTTTCGAGTCTTTTTAACCGGCTCGTATAAACCGCCGAGAGAGTTTAACTGGGTCATCGGGGTGCTTTTGGTGACGTTCACTCTGCTGTTGAGTTTTACCGGTTACCTCCTGCCCTGGGATCAGTTGGCGATGTGGGCGGTTACGGTAGGTACCAATATGGCGCGTGCAACTCCTTTTCTGGGGAATGAAGGGCCTTTTGCCGAGTATGTCGGGGCAACTGCGAGGTATGATGTGCGTGCCTTGTTGATAGGCGGGAGTGTTGTAGGGCCTCCTGCATTATTGAGGTTTTACGTTTTGCATTGTATTTTCATCCCTTTAGTGGCCGGGGCCTTGATGATCGTGCATTTCTGGCGAATTCGCAAGGATGGCGGGATTTCCGGCCCTCTTTAGAAATTAAAAAGGGCAGATTTATATAGAGGACGAGAGAAAAATGGCTCAAGAAGCGGCGTTGGTAAAAAAAAGAGTGGATGGAACTGGGGAGAAACTGCATGTATGGCCCTATTTGGTCCGATTGGAGTTTCTTTGCGCTATTCTTACCATTGTGGCCCTCACGGTATGGTCCATCCTCATTGATGCGCCGTTAGAAGAAGCGGCGAATCCGACAAAAACTCCAAACCCTTCCAAAGCGCCCTGGTATTTTCTTGGGCTGCAAGACATTCTGGTTTATTTCGACCCGTGGTTTGCCGGTGTTGTGGCGCCTGTTCTTATCATCGTTGGGCTGATGCTGATTCCGTATCTGGATGTGAATCCAAAGGGGAACGGCTATTACACCTATCACGAAAGAAAAGTGGCGATATGGGTTTACTGCTTTGGTTTCCTGGTGCTCTGGATCGCTTTGATCATTATGGGAGTATTCCTGAGGGGGCCGGGTTGGAACCTGTTTATGCCTTGGCAATATTGGGACCCGCATAAGGTTGTGGCCTTGGTCAATGTGGACCTTCCCTATGCGTTTGGGGTGCGCACCTACAATGGGGCCATGCTGTTTGGGGGTGCGGTGATACTGGGGTATTTTGCCGTAGGCACAGCGATCTATTTTTTCATAGAACGTAAGGCGATCAAGGCTGTTGGGTTTGTGAGAATGTTTCTGAAGATTGAACTTTTCCTCATCATGATGGGTATTGTCATCAAAATTGTTCTCAGGCTGGGCTTCAATATCAAATATGTATGGGTGACACCCTGGTTTAATATTTAGAGGCTCTCTTAGGAAAATACTTTGAGCTGCGGGCGGCCCTGGCAAATAAGGGTGCTGCCACAAATTACCGGATAAACAATCCGCTATTTCAGGATCGGGAAATACATTGGAAGAACAAAAGGACGAATATAAGGAAGGGGAATTTGACGAGCATACCTCGTACAGCTTCCTCTTTTTTCTGGTTTCAGCGGTAACGCTTTTTGTCACACTGTGGGCGTTTTGGGATGATGAATACGCACGCCGGGGCTACAAGGTTTTTCAGGAACAGTTCCATAAGGAACAATATGCGGTAGCCGAAGCGAGTTGGAATAAGCTCAATATTGAGATTGAAGGAACTGAAAAGCAGATCAAAGAAGGCTTGCTCCAGAGTGCAAGCAAGCTGGATTCCCTGGACTCCTTCGATGATCTGGTCGAGGAGGTACGGCTCAAACAGGTTACGGTTGATGAGCAGAAAGAGCTGAAAAAGTTTGCCGGTAGTATGGTTGATGAAGCTTATTACTGGTACAAAAAAGCCCTGCATGAGGGAGAAAACTTTGATGTGGAACTGGCGACCCTTCATGCCAAACAGGAAGAAGTGGTGTCCTTCAATCCGATCATCGCAGCAAAACAGGTGATATTGCAGGAAGCGGAAGACAGGCTGTTGACCATCAAGGCGGATCAGATCAGGCTGGAAAAAGAGCTGGCCGCGCTGACCACGGAGCGCAGTAAATTTGAACTGACCATGGGCTATTACAAGCCGTTTCCTTTTTTCTGGAAGCCGGCGGAAATTCTTCAAACCGTTATTCCCGGTTTTGGTAAGAACAGTTTTAAAGAAAT
>CAZEBI010000082.1:0-11963 GCA_964510355.1 uncultured Nitrospina sp.
TCACCAAAGCCCGGTATGAGAACCAGCCCATCACCAATGTGCATGGAACTATCAAAGACTTCATCGCGCAACCCCGGGTAGACCTTGAAGTCGAAAACGAAGTGCAGATGGGCTCGTTCCATGGAATGCTCAAGCGGGTTTTCAAGGGCCACCCCTTGTTTGATTCTATTGCGATCTATGACAACTTTGAAGGGGCGGCAAAAGTCCGCCTGGATATCAAAGGCCCGTTGGATGATTTTGATAAACTGGCGATCACAGGAGAGATAGACCTTAAGAATGTTTCGCTCAATGATAAAGAATTTGAGCCCCGGGTGGAAAACCTTCAGGGAAAAATTATCTATGTCCACACTCCCGAAGTGGGCAAGCGCAAGGATGCTTCCTGGATTCCAGTTATCAAGTACGACAACCTTTCCGGGAATTTTTCCAAAAGCTCTTTTTCAGATATGAATGGGGAAATGGGTTTCAGCAATGGAGAACCTCTGGAAAAAATGTCAGCGACCTATGAATTAGCTGCTAGCGATTTGCATTATGTCTTATCTGAAGATTCTGCCGATGCTCTGGTGGATTTGAAGCAGGGGCTGGATTTTATTTCCGGCGGAGTCGTTCTGAAATACCGGTCTCAGGGCAACCCGGCTAAGCCGGAAACCGAAAAGGAGTGGGTCAAAATAGAGTTAAAAAATCTCTCCATGAAATATGCGGACCGGTTGAAAGCGATGATGGACCTGAACGGCAATATCTCCCATGGAGATGGAAAGATAAGGTTGGAGAACTGGAGCGGTCGTTATGGGGATTCGCCGTTTCAACTGGAAGGAGAACTTGACCGCAAAAATATCAAACAGTTGGAATATGCCCTCCGTCTGAACTTCCCGGAACTTGTGCAGACTGACCTGAAGGATATTCCTGTTTTCGAAGGTTTTAAATTTGTAGGCCCAGCCCATGTGTCTTTAAATCTGAATGGAAACATGGGTGCTTTTAAGTTTGAACATCAAGCCGATCTGACACAGGTGGGATATCAAATTCCCGGTTTCATAGAAAAACGGGCCAATGCGTTGAATAAATTCAAAGCCAAAGGAAGCGTTTTAAAAAATGGCGGTATTGCCATCGATAGCTGGTCTTATGAACTGGGCGGAAACCATATCTCAGGGACTGCTGAAATTCGCGATCTTGATGACCCGGAGTTCACCCTCAGCATGGCTTCCGATCACTTTCAGGTTTATCCTTCCGGGCAGTTTTTTCAGTTTTTTGATGCAGAGATGGAGGGGACCGCCGATTTTAAAATTAGCGGTTCGGGTAATTTGAATAGCCTCAAGGAGGCAAAGTTTGCCGGTGAAATGCAATTGAAGGGGCTGAAAATTCGCTCAAAAAACTTTTCATCTCCTTTGACGGTGGATGCCCGCCTGAAATTTAAAGAAGGTCGCCTGGACATTCGCCTCGGAAATATCAAATCCGATCAAAGCGAGATCAAGTTTTCCGGTGTTTATAAAAAAGGCGATGTTCCCAGCCTGAACCTGCATCTCACCGGAGGGAGACTGTATATTGATGAGTTTTTTCCTGAAGCGCAAGGTGAAGAAGTTTCCCTCATGGACCAGCTCAATCAGGCGGATTTTTTTTCCAAGGGCAAAGGCAAGATAATATTTAGCCTGGATCAACTGGATTATAAACTTTTGACCCTGGATCAGGTTGCCGGAAGCATTGTGCTCAATGACAGGGAAATAGAAATGAAGAACCTGGTTTTTGATTCCAACGCATCCATTAAAAGCGGTGGCCGGATATCGGTCGATGCAAAGGGTGTCGGTCATTTTGAGGGAAGTATTCAGGCGCAAGACATGGAAACAAAAAACCTGTTCAGTTTTTTTGGTGATATTTTTGCGGACAGTTTGAGCGGCAAAATAAAAACGATTTCCACCCAGCTCAAGGGCAGTGGAAAAAATTGGCGGGAAATTGCCCAGTCCCTATCGGGAAAAATATCTCTGGACCTGCAATCTGGCAACATCAATCAGGAAAAGCTTAAAAGGGGGCTTCGCAGGTTGTTCAGCTCAAATCCTCCGCCGAGTTCAACAGAAAAGGATGTTTCATCTCCTTTCAAACATATTTCAGGGGATTTTGTTGCCAAAGACGGGGTTTTTACAACGCAGAACTTTGTGTTCGAAACAGAAGGTCGAAGAACCTCCATAGTTGGTACTTTCGACATGGTGAACAATCAAATGGATACGGTGGTCGGAGTTGCCCCTCTGGCAGGGCTCGACCGATTTTTGACCCAGATTCCTGTAGTGGGAAAAATCATTACCGGCGGGGATGAAAAAAGCATATTGAAAACCTATTACACCGTAAAAGGGGATTTCAATGACCCGGAAATCATATTGACACCTTTTACTTCCTTGGGGAAACGGGTCATAGGGATTTTTCAGGCCATCCTACAGACACCACAGGACATTCTGGCCCCCATCACGGACAACCTGTCCACTCCTGCCCCTGCGGCTGAATAGCTACCTTATTTACGGCTGAGAAATATTGACGATGCGAAACTCGTCAGGAGATTTCCCCAGGTGCATCGCCAGGCTTGCGGTGATGGCGGCAATATGATCGTCTCGTTCGCCACCGGAAACAGCGGATTGACGGCGGCGGGAAGGAGGCGGAGCCTCATAAGGGATGAGTTTTACCAATAGCTTAATGGTGAAGATCAAAACGGTCAGAACAACGAAAATCACCGCCATGGCCAGGATAGAAACATTGACGGCTGTAAGAAATGTAGCTTCCATAATTTTTCCTGTCCCGCTCCTTCGTGGAAGGGGGAGTTTTAATGGACCCCTCTTTTACAAAGAGGGGCTGGGGTGATTTAAAAATCTATAGCACAATATACGGGCTAAGGGACAATGCCTTCGGCTACCATGCCGGTCACTTGCGCAATAGCGGTTTGGATGCCAGGTTCCACGGTGCCTATGACATGCGCGATTGCGGCATGCGGTTCGGGCACGGTATCTCCAAACAGGGAGATGAACACCCCGGCGGCAACCGCACTACCGATAACACCTGCGACATTCGGCCCCATAGCGTGCATCAACAAAAAATTAGAAGGGTCGGCATCCGCCCCCACTTTCTGGGAAACCCGCGCCGCCATGGGAACTGCCGAAACCCCTGCTGAGCCGATGAGCGGGTTCACCCGACCTCCGGTCATTTTGCACATGAGCTTGCCAAAAAGCACTCCGCCTACCGTGGCGATACAGAAAGCCAGCAAACCCAGCACAATAATTTTAAGCGTTTCAAGCCGCAAAAAGGAGTCTGCGGTCATGGAAGAACCCACTGCCAATGCCAGCAGAATGGTGACAATATTAATCAAATGTGTTTCCGCTGTTTCGTGTAAGCGGGCGGTGACCCCGGATTCGCGAAACAGGTTGCCCAACATCAGCATTCCTAAAAGCGGGGTGACACCCGGCAACATCAGACAGCAGATGATGGTCACCAGTACGGGAAAAACAATTTTCACCGTTTGCGATATCGGCTTCAATTGCGCCATTTTTATCTTCCGCTCTTTTTCGGTGGTCAACAGCTTCATGATGGGAGGCTGGATGAGCGGTACCAAAGACATATAGGAATAAGCCGCAACAGCGATGGGGGCGAGCAAATGCGGGGCCAGTTTGCTGGCTATAAAAATAGATGTGGGCCCGTCTGCTCCGCCGATGATGCCGATAGCACTGGCCTCATGCATATTGAAGCCGAGCATCACCGCACCGATGAGGGTGATATACACACCGATCTGGGCGGCGGCACCGAGAAGAAGCGTTGTCGGGTTTGCCAAAAGCGGACCAAAATCGGTCAGTGCGCCCACTCCCATGAAAACCAGAGGAGGCAGTATTTCATGCGTGATGCCCTGATAAAAAAAGTTGAGCAGTCCTCCTGAGTCGGTGCTCGCCATCATGCTCATAGGAACATTAGCAAGCAGGCAACCGAAACCCATAGGAAGAAGCAAAAGCGGTTCAAATTTTTTCCAGATAGCCAAGTAGAGCAGAATGCAGGCGACTGCGAGCATGATGGCATCGCCAGCGACCAGACTGGAAAACCCGGTAGTCGTTAGTATTTTGGTGGCCGAGGCACCGAAGCTGAATTCTGTCATCCGATGATGACCAGTTCGTCCCCGGTCTGCACAGTGTCGCCTTCTTTGACCCGGATGGATTGAATGGTTCCAGACTGATGAGCCACAATTTCGGATTCCATTTTCATGGACTCCATGACAAGAACGGTGTCGCCTTCATTCACCGCATCGCCTTCGTTGCACTTTAGAGAAAAGATGGACCCCGGCAAGGGGGCCACCAGAGGGGAACCACCGCCAGGTGCCGGTGCGGCAACAGGAGCAGGCGCTGTGGCTGCTGGAACTCCAGCAGTCACTGCGCCTGCTCCCGTTGAGACCTCGACCGTATAATTTTTTCCATTGACCCGAACTTTGTAAACCGCAGGCCCTGTCGAAGCGGAGGCTGGGGCGGGTGGCGCTTTCCCCGGTGCGGGAACTTTTGCTACGGGTTCGGGTTGCGGTTTTCCTCGTGTCTCAAAAAAATTCAGAGCCACTTTTCCGAACAGGGCATAAGTCAATCGGTCGTCTTCGCTAGTGTATTTGTCGCCGAGCTCTTTGCAAGCCTTGTCCCATTCGGGGTCCAGTAAATCAGCCGGACGGCAACTTGTGACCTTTCCATCTTCAGAAACTTTAGCCAGCAGTTCAGCATCGATAGGCGCAGGCAGTTTGCCGTAATTGCCCAACAGGCATTGCCGGGTCTCTTTGGTGATGATTTTATAGCGTTCCCCGGTCAATACGTTCAAGGTTGCCTGAGAACCGACGATCTGGCTCGTAGGGGTGACCAGAGGAGGGTAACCCATGTCTTTTCGCACACGCGGAACTTCTTTCAGCACTTCATCGAGTTTGTCGAGCGAGTTTTGTTCGCGCAGTTGGTTTTCCATATTGGAAATCATGCCGCCGGGAATCTGCGATTTGAGGATACTGATATCCACACCCTTGAAATCGCTTTCAAACTCTGCGTATTTTTTCCGCACTTCGGTGAAATAGTCGTTGACCTCTTCAAGCAGGTCGAGATCCAGGCCGGTGTCTCTAGGAGTGCCTTTCAAAGCCGCCACCAGACACTCGGTTGCGTAATGAGACGTTCCCATGGATAACGAGGAGATGGCGGTATCGACCATATCCACTCCCGCTTCAATGGCGCATTGCAGGTTCATGCCGACCAGCCCGGTTGTTGCATGGGTGTGCAGGTGAACCGGGAGTTTACTGTTTTTCTTGATTTCGGTGATCAGGGTTTTGGTCACGCTCGGAGTCAACAAGCCCGCCATATCTTTGATGCAGATAATGTCAACACCCATGTCTTCGAGTTGGCGGGCCATTTTCAGGTAGAGTTCGACATCGTGAACCGGGCTGACGGTGTAGCTGATACAGCCTTCAACGGTTTCACCACATTTTTTAAGGGTTTTTACCGCAGTTTCAAGATTGCGAAAGTCATTGAGAGCATCGAAGATTCTGAATATATTGATTCCCACTTCTACCGACTGTTTGACAAACCGCTCGACAATATCATCGGCATAATGCCTGTAGCCTACGGCATTTTGCCCTCTGAGTAGCATCTGAAACGGGGTATTGGGCATTTTTTTCTTGAGAGCTCGGGCGCGTTCCCAGGGGTCTTCATTGAGAAACCGGATGCAGGTATCAAAGGTTGCGCCGCCCCATGTTTCCAGGGAGAAAAAACCCACCTGATCGAGTTTCTCGGCGATGGGAAGCATATCTTCGGTCCGCATTCGGGTTGCGAGAAGCGACTGGTGTGCATCGCGCAGGACAAGTTCGGTGATTTTAAGTGGAGCAGTTTCCATGCTATTTAAACTCCTTTACGAGTCGTAGAATACCTTGGGTTTCCGGTGGTTTTCGGGTTTACCGGAGGTGAAGCCCAAGCTGGAGAATCCGGGATTCTAAATTATTGTCTACCTAAAATCAAATCTTATTTACGCCAGGTCATTGGCAGAAAAAGCAGGATAACCCCGTAAATTTCAAGTCTTCCTAACAGCATGAAAATGATGAGGATGCCTTTTCCCATGGCGGGTATTGCTGAATAATTCCCCATTGCGCCGACATTGCCAAGACCCGGGCCTATATTGAATAATGAGGCCACGGTCGCCGACAATGCTGTGGTGAGATCGACACCCATTGCCGAGAGAAGCACCCCGCCCAAGGCAGAAAATCCCATAAACAGGAAAGTTAAAGCGGCAACATTGGAAAGGTCATCCGGGGCAATGGTTTTATCGCCCACCTTAACGTGGAAAATGGCGCGTGGATGCACCAGGGTTTTAAGCTCGCGCATGATGATTTTTAGCAGGATGATAAAACGAATTACCTTAAAAGACCCACTGGTAGAGCCTGAGCACCCTCCTACCATCATGATTGTGACCATAAAGAGTTTTAAATATTCCGGCCACAAATTAAAATCAGCGGTGACAAAGCCGGTGGTGGTGTTGATGGAAACCACCGTGAAGGCGGCATTGCGAAATGCCAGACCCGCATCACTGTTTTCGGAAACCTGGGTGAGGCTCCAGGTGACAAGCAGGATGCCTGCGACCAGCATCGCGCAGTATGCCTGGAACTCCGGGTTTTTGAATATGACCGCAAAATTTCTTCGAACCAATTGAAAGTGCAGGGCAAAGTTGATTCCCCCCAGGAACATGAAAAGAATGATGATGCTCTCAATATAAACATTGTTGAAAACACCGATGCTACCGTTATGCGGCGAAAACCCGCCTGTGGCGACGGTGGAAAAGGTGTGGCAAACCGCATCGAACCAATTTAAGCCGGCAAAGCGCAAGGCTAAAATTTCGAGGAGGGTCAAGGCCATATATGTTTTCCACAGAATTTTAGCGGTTTCGACCAACCGGGGCTGGGTTTGTTCCACAGTAGACCCACCGGGAATTTCCGCCTTGAACAGGTGGAAGCTCCCGATCCCCAACATGGGAAAGATAGCCAGCGAAAGAAGAATGATTCCCATTCCGCCGACCCACTGCATCAGGTTTCTCCAGAACAGAATGCCTTGAGGCACGATATCGATATCCTGAAGGATGGAGGCTCCGGTGGTGGTGAACCCGCTTGTGCTTTCAAAAAATGCGTCGATGAATTCAGGGCAGGTTCCGCTCAAATAGAGCGGCAACGCACCAAAGGCGGATATCGACAGCCAGGAAACCGTGACAATGGCAAATCCTTCGCGATCCCGAAGTTTGTTCAACCCGGAGGGGAACAATTTCCACAATATCAGGCCGGATGCCAGGCTAAGACCAAACGTCCAGCTGAACGCCGAGGTCTCGGACATGAAACCTTCAATAGGTGCGTGGTCGTAATAAAGCGATACGCCGATGGGGGCCAGGGTCAACCCGGAAAGGAGCACCAGCAGAACGCCGACAACATTGAAAATGGGCCGTATATTCATCGGAAAGGGAGGAAGGATCTTTTCCGGTCGAACAGTTTTTCGATTTTTTCAATGGTTCCGGGCAGGGCCACCACGATGACCGAGTCCCCGGCTTCCAAAGTGACTTCGTCATCAGGGAGCATCATTTCGCCTTTTCTAAGCAGAGCCCCGATGATCGCCCCTTTGGGGAAATTGATTTTACCTATTTTTTTGTTGACGATGGAAGAGTCTTTTTCCACCCCGATTTCCATCACCTCGGCATCTTCAATCAGCTTGAAGACCGACATGACCCGGCCTTTGCGCAAATGTTTCAAGATGGCGCTGACGGTGATGAGCCTGGGGTTGATGGTGACGTCCATGCCGATGGAATCGAGAATGGGCAGATATTCCGGGTCGTGAGTGATGACCAGGGCACGTTTGGCACCATGCTTTTTTGCCAGCAGGGCGGAAAGAATATTGTTTTCATCATCGTGGGAAAGAGCCAGGAAAAAATCGGCATCCTTCATATTGATTTCGTTGAACAAGTCCATGTCGGTGCCACTGCCATGCTGGACCAGTGTGCGAGTGAGCTGGTCTGCGGCTCGATGCGCCTTTTCCCGGGAAGGTTCGATGATGCAAACGTCACGCATATTGTCTTCCAGAGCTTTTGCCAGGTGAATGGATGTGGAGGTCGCCCCATAAATGATGATTTTCCCCACATTTTCCACGGTCCGGTTCAGCATGGGCAAAAGGAAAGGCAGAAACTCTTTGTCGACCAGGGTATAAAACCGATCTCCGGCCTGGATGACATCCTGTGCTTGTGGAATGACCAGTTCCCCGTCGCGGACAATGGCGACAATCAGAAACGAATCCATTTGCGTGATACTGCGGATATCCTGAATGCTCTTGCCGGCAATGGGGGCATTTTCGGGTACGTCAAACTCCCGCAATAAAATTTCGCCGTCGGCAAACTCGGCAACGCTGACCACACCGGGGGTTTCGAGAATTTTCAGGATGGTTTCGACAATGATCTGGCCGGGGTTGATGGCCTGGTCGATGAACAACTCTTCCGGGGAGAAAATCCGGTCGCTGTTGGAGAACTCCATGTTCCGCAGTCTCGCAAAGCGCTTGGGAACCTCAAAGCGCGATGCCAGGAAACAGGAGAACAGGTTGATCTCATCCTTTTCGGTGACCGCGATCATCATTTCAGAGGATTTGATTCCTGCCTTCATGAGCACACTGGGCAGGCAGGCGTTGCCTTCAACAGCTAAAACATCCAGCGTATCAGCAATGCGTCGGATTCTTTCCGGGTCCTGATCCACGATAGCGATATCATGGCCTTCCTGCGAAAGTTCCTGTGCAAGGTTGAACCCGACTATGCCCGCACCCACAATGAGTATTCTCATGTCACCTTAAGTAGAGAGAACGGTTCTCACTTTATATAATAGGAAAATCTGATGATTTTTGCCACTCCGGCGATAAGGAGTGTTTTGCTGACCCGCATATTGCGCGAGTTTTTTTAACCTTCCTGTGCCCCCTTGTCAGGGAGGAACTACCCTCCCCCTGATAAGGGGGATTTGAGGGGGTTGCTTTTTTTAGCTCTTCACGCTATTTGGATTTGTTTAGGAAACTCAGGAAATCGGAATCCTCAGACATAAGAAGAGTGGTGTCGGTTTTCAAAGAGTTCTTATAAGCTTCCATCGAACGCATGAAAGTATAAAATTCCTGGTCTTTATTGAAAGCATCTGCATAAATTTTGGTTGCCAGAGCGTCTCCTTCACCGCGAACGATTTGTTCTTGTTTATAGGCTTCGGCGACCAGAATGGTTTTTTCTTTATCGGTTTCAGCGCGAATTTTGGTGGCTTCTTCTTTTCCTTCAGAGCGGTACTCCATGGCGATGCGTTCACGTTCTGTGCGCATGCGGTTGAAAATGGAGTTGGCGACTTCAGGCGGCAGGTCGGTGCGCTTGATGCGTACCTCCACCACCTCAATGCCATATTCACCGGCTTTGATACTTGCTTCTTTGGTCACTTTCGCCATGATCGTGTCCCGGGTTTCGGTGACGATATCGCGCAAATCGTGAGTACCGATTTCCACCCGCAATTCCGAGTAGATGATGTCATCCAAACGGGCACGTGCGCCCCGTTCGCCGCGTACGGTTTCGAGGAATTTTAACGGGTCCACAATGCGGAACATGGTAAAATTGTCGATCAGCAGATTCTTTTTATCCTTGGTGATGACCTCGGCCGGATTGGAATCGTTATCCAGCAATTGATTGGAAAAATAGCGCACCTGCTGAAAGAACGGAACTTTAAAATAAAGCCCCGGTTCGGTGATGATTTCTTTAGGTTTCTGTAATTCCAGCACCACCGCGCTCTGGGTCATATGGACCGTGAACATGGAAGACGATAATATAACGATGGCGATAACGCCGCCTATAATCAGAGAGTTTTGTTTCATAACGATTATTTAGTGCCTCCCAGAATGGGGTTTCCGCCCAAAGGCAGGATCGGCAAAACGCCACCCCCTTTTTTTCCCATAATGAACTTTTTGATATTAGGAAGAATTTCTTCCATGGTCTCAAGATAAATTCTTTTGCGGGTGATCTCCGGGGCCTTTTTGTATGCCTCGTACTGTTTCAGGAAACGATTCGCATCCCCTTCCGCTCTTTTAATGGTTTGCTCGCGATACCCTTCCGCTATCCGGACTATTTGTGCGGCTTGTCCACGTGCTTCCGGGATGACGGCGTTGCGATAACCCTGGGCTTCGTTGATCATGCGCTCCTTATCTTCTCGGGCGCTGACAACATCTTTGAATGCGGCGGCGACTTGCTCAGGAGGGTGTACAGCCTGAAGCTGAACGGTCACGACCTGCATGCCGGATTCATATTTATCAAGAAGTGCTTGAATCTGGGTTTTGGCGAGGACTTGAATTTCCGCTTTGCCAGTGGTCAGCGCTTCATCGATATTTTTGCTACCGGTGATTCCGCGAATGACGGTTTCTGCCGAATCACGGATCAGTTTATGCGGTCGCCGTACATTGAACAGGTATTGCACCGAATCCATGATGCGGTACTGAACAACGAGATTGATATCAATAATATTCTGGTCACCAGTCAGCATAAGGGATTCGGCAGGAACCTTTTGCAGGGGCCTTCCATCGGAAGTCCTGAAGCCGATTTCGGCTCTGCGTACCTGACGAATTTTGGGTGTCGCGGCATGCTCGATGGGAGACGGAAACTTAAAATGCAATCCGGGTGAAGTGATGCGGTGAAATTTTCCGAATCGGGTGACCACGCCTTCTTCATCCGGCTCGACAAAATAAAAAGTTCCCGGCAGAATCCATACCACAAGCAAGGCCAGAATGATCCATAGCACCATGGAGGGTTTGAATTGCGGAATCTTAATTTGCGGAATATCAAAGGGGGGTTTCATCGGGCCTCCGCCCCCTGGTCCACCACTTCTTTTAAATCGGTCTTCGGGGCCTTTCGGCTCGTGTAAATCGTCCCAAGGCATATTCTAGGTCACCGGAAAATAATCATTATAATAGTTGCGATACGCTATCAAACTGCTCAGGCCTTGTCAATTATACTGGTTATGGCAATAGCCTCATGAGAAGGAAAAATAGTGTGGATGGATTAAAATACCTTGAAATCAATCGCCTAAAACGTCAAAATGAGGCTTTCCAAACCAAATTTTAAAGAGAGAGAAATGTTAGCTTTTGCCAAAGATATTACCCAGGGTCAGCCTAAAATCTCGAAAGAGTCTGAAAACGATGAGTTAAAGCAGTATATGGAGTACCAGCGAAAACTAAACCACGAGCGTCTGGTTCATCATGCTCTGGATTATGCCAAGACCCATTTGCAACTCAATATTCAGAAAACAGCAGGGGATGAGAAAAAGCTGAGCGATTATCTCAAGAGAGCTTTCCCCGTTTCTCATGCGTTTGCCGATGCCAACACAATCATGCTCATGCTCAGAAAACTGGTCAATGGGCATAACTCCAGCAATAATTGGTACCGTATGAACGCCTATTTTCATGCGGTGGTTTATGACAGCATGAAACGGTTTGTGAAAATCCACAATCAGTTGGTTCTGGAATCCCCCGAAAAGGCCAGCGAATATGGTATTTCCAACGAAGGCACTCAGATAGATTTTGATGACTGGGCCTATTTATATTTTCCGGATCTGGATTTTCATATCGGGCAAGACCTGGGTTACACACATTATCCATTTGCCAAACGCAACAAAGCTATTGCGGATGCGATTGATAATAAAATGAAAACAGGCAACTCCCGGGAAGAGGCTTTGAAATCCATGAAGGACGATTACGAAATGGATGACACCTCCATAAAAATCCTGATGGGGAAACCGATCAGCCCTCAGGATACGGAGCTTTTTTATACGTCTGTGGAAAATCCCATCTACGAGGCATTGACTGAGACGGAGGACGGCAAGTGGGGGTTGATGGACGGAGAATCCCTTTTGGAACATTCCTATCATATGGGCTCGCATCTGAAAGTTTGGGATTGGAGGAAGCGCGAAG
>CAZEBI010000083.1:0-11898 GCA_964510355.1 uncultured Nitrospina sp.
ATGAGAGGTTTTTAAATCACCCCAGCCCCTCTTTGTGAAAGATGGGTCCATAGAAACTCCCCCTTCCACGAACTACCCGCTTCGGAGCATGAAAGCCGAGGAAGAAATATCACAGGGGTTGGGGTGATTTGCTTTTTTTACTTGAAGCAGAACGGAGAATTACCCCGGCTACACTTTGTACCTCGTAAAATATTCTAAAAATGGTCGCTGGGCTTTGCCCGGCTTACATTTCACGATGTCTAGTTTTTTACTCGTGCAATATGCAGACTAGATGCTTCGACAAACTCAGCTAGACAAATCAAACCCCCTCTATCCCCCTTGTCAGGGGAAACATAAAAGTATTGCGCTTGATGGTGTTGTTTCCTCCACGAGCAATGCAGTACCGGCCCCACGCCTAGTGCCCACTCCCGTGGGAGAGAACTGAGCAAGGGCTTGATTGCGCCGAGTTAACCCTTTCTTTGCTCGCCAGAAAAAGTTATTGCAAGCTGGCCCCACGCCTAGTGGAGATTTTGAGTTTGCCGACAAATTCCATCAGGCGCAAAGGGCCCTCTCTGTCGCCCTCGGTCAGTTTGATATGGGTCGCATCCACCACATCCTGACCAAAAGTCGGGTCGAGCGCGCGCCACTCACCGACATAAACTTCCGGCCAGGCATGATAGAGAAACCCGGAATATTCCTGGGAATACACCAGCCCGTTGACGATACGCGTGGGGATCTTCGCTGCCCGGGCCACCGCCGTAAACAGATAAGTATGCGACTGGCATTCGCCCCGCCTTTCATGCAGCGCGTCCAGTGCTGTGACCGTATCCACCAGTTCTTTTCTCAAATTAAGGTAGACCCAGCGGTTGATATCTTTCGCTGCCTGCCAGACATCGCGTGTGTCCGCGACAATTTCCCGCGCCAGCGCCCGGATCATAGGGTGTTGAGCCTGCACCTGAGCCGATTCTTCCAGGTACTTCCGATACTTCATATCCGGCTCCGGTTTTCCGAACTCATCGACCCGGTTTTGTTGTGCTTCGGTTTTAACTTGCAATGCGACCCGATAAAGACCGTCCGGCAATTGTTCTGTCTGAAGAATTTTTTGTCGATGGTCCTGAGGAATGAGGTCAGGGGAACGCAGAGGCTCAAGATGAAAGATGATTTCCCTCACCCGCTCCGACCTGTCAATCGGCTGATCGGGTTTAACCAGGCTCATGGTGATGATATTGCTGATCGTCAGCGGCTCA
The DNA here is from genome assembly GCA_964510355.1 of uncultured Nitrospina sp. Taxonomy (GTDB): domain Bacteria; phylum Nitrospinota; class Nitrospinia; order Nitrospinales; family VA-1; genus LS-NOB. The sequence continues at coordinate 1,227 of CAZEBI010000083.1, forward strand.
TCGAGTTTCTGCGCCACTTCGGCAGATTCCTTAAACGATGTAAAACCCTGGTTGGTGGTTTCCTTGATCACCGAACCATCCTGGGCCACCCACAAGGTGGTTTCGATGCCGCTGAATTTTTGTTGGATCACAAAAGTTGCCACCGGTTTGCCCGCATATTCCAGATTTTCCTGACGCAGGACTTCATATTCCAGGTCCACCAGCATCTGGAACGACTCCAGAAACAATGACAGAACGCCTTTTTGCCCGACTTTCAATCCGTCCGCCAGCAAATTTAAAAGAAAGGTTGAAGAAGGCAGTGTATCAGGTGGGAACTCCATGGATTTTTCCTTATCAAACCCCCGTGACCGGACCCGGTAGATGAGCCGATTGCCTTCCACCCGGCCCTCAACCTGTTGCCTGTGCCCTGTGATCTCCTGCAAAAGCGAAAAACTACGCAGTTTAAAATCCGGGCTGAGCCGGGTCGTTTGATGGATCGTGGTGGACTGATCGATAGACTTGGAACGAATCTGAAAAAAAACGGTGGCGTCCACCTCAATGCCCTGCTCCGTCCAGCGGGTTTGCGTCCGGGTAAAACCCATTTTTTTGCCCTGGAAATAGGTTCCCATCCAGTCTTCGCGCTCCCCTGCCCCCTGAAACAGGGGCTGGGCTGTGACCGACCCGCAAAATGCCCACAGTATAAGAATAGTTTGCGCGAATAGTTTCATAGTTCCTTAAAGATTATCATATTTGGTTAAATAGAATAATCGCTCTCCCATTTCATGAACAGGCATGCTAATATTTGCGCTTTAAAATTTTAAGTCCTTTCTGTTACAATATCCTATGATTGACCCCAAAAATGTCCCGACCTATCTCACTTTCGATGATGTATTGCTCCTGCCCGCTCATTCGAAAGTTCTGCCCACAAACGTAAAACTTACGACCCGGTTGACCCGCAAGATCAAACTCAACTGCCCGCTGATCAGCGCCCCCATGGACACGGTGACTGAAACGAATCTGGCTATAGCATTGGCTCAGGAAGGTGGCATCGGCATCATCCATCGCAATCTTTCTCCGGAAAAACAGCGCAAAATGGTCGATAAGGTCAAGCGTTCGGTGAGCGCCATGATTCCCGACCCGATCACCATGGAGCCCGATCAGAAAATCAGTGAAGCCCTGGAAGTCATGCGCAAATACAACATCAAGGGCATCCCCATCACGCAAAACAAAAAACTGGCGGGAATTCTGACCAACCGGGACCTCAGGTTCGAGAAAAATCTCAACAAGAAAATCAGTTCCCTGATGACCAAAGAAAACCTGGTCACCATTCCGGAAGGCACCCCCCTGGAAAAGTCCAAACAACTACTGCATGATAACCGCATCGAAAAACTGCTGGTGGTCGACAAAAAAGGCCATCTCAAAGGGCTGATCACCATCAAGGACATTGAAAAATCCGGACAATTTCCCAATGCCGCCAAAGACTCCAAGGGCCGATTGCTGGTGGGGGCCGCTTTAGGAGTCACCCAGAACCCCGTAGAACATATCGAAGATTTGATCCGCGTCGGGCTGGATGTTCTGGTGATCGACAGTGCCCACGGGCATTCTGAAAAAGTCCTGGCAACCATCCGGGAAATTAAAAAGGCTTTCCCAAAACTCGAATTGATCGGTGGCAATGTCGCCACCGCTGAAGGCACCGCCGATTTGATCAAAGCCGGAGTGGATGCTATCAAGGTTGGCATTGGCCCCGGTTCCATCTGCACCACACGTGTCGTGTCGGGGGTTGGCGTACCGCAGATATCCGCCATCGCCGAATGCGTTAAAGTGGCCGAGAAAAAAAATATTCCCGTTATTTCCGATGGCGGCATCAAGCTTTCAGGGGACATCACCAAAGCCATCGCCGCCGGGGCCAGCACAGTGATGATAGGCTCCCTGTTTGCAGGAACAGAAGAAAGCCCGGGAGAAAAAATCCTTTATCAGGGCAGAAGCTACAAAGAATACCGTGGCATGGGTTCCATCGCCGCCATGTCCCAGGGCTCCAGTGATCGGTACTTCCAGGAATGGGAACTGTCTGAAAGCAAATTGGTTCCCGAAGGAGTCGAAGCGCGTATTCCTTACCGGGGGGCGTTGTCGTTCACGGTTCACCAGTTGTTGGGGGGCCTGCGCGCCGGCATGGGATATTGCGGAGCCGCTACCATTGCCGCATTGAGAAAGGATGCCTCATTCATCAGGATCACCTCAGCCGGTCTGCGGGAAAGCCACGTTCATGATGTGATCGTGACTAAAGAAGCGCCAAATTATAATATCGATTGAAGCATTTCTCCAGACAGGCCAAACAGAAACTCATATTGCCATGACCTCAGACATCCTCCACGAGCAGAAAATTCTTATCCTTGATTTCGGGTCGCAATACACCCAGAACATCGCCCGTAAAGTGCGGGAGTCTCAGGTCTATTGCGAAATCCACCCCTGCACTTTGCCTTTCGATAAGATCAAGGCTTTCAACGCAAAAGGCATTATTCTCTCCGGTGGGCCCGCAAGCGTTCTGGAAAAAGATGCGTTGCTTTGTGACCGTAAACTGTTTGAGTTGGGAATTCCTGTTCTCGGGATCTGCTACGGCATGCAACTCATCACCCATGTTCTGGGCGGCAAGGTGGACCCCTCCCCGCATCGCGAATTCGGCAGAGCCGAGTTGATGCTGAAAGAATTTTCCCATCTGTTCGAAGAGGTGAACAACAATTCCACCGTATGGATGAGCCACGGTGACCGCATTACAAAACTGCCGAACGGATTCAAAGGCATCGCCTTCACCGGCAACTCGCCGCTCGCCGCCATTGAAAACCCGATAGCACAGGTTTACGGCCTGCAATTCCACCCGGAAGTGGCCCACACGGTGCAAGGCACAAAGATCCTCAACAATTTTCTGTTTAAAATCTGCCAGTGCGCAAAAAACTGGAAAATGGATTCCCTGGTCGACTTCATGATCCAGGACATCCGCGACAAAGTAGGAAACGCAAAAGTGATTTGCGGGTTGAGCGGCGGAGTCGATTCTTCGGTCGTCGCAGTGCTGATTCATAAAGCCATCGGCGACAACCTCTACTGCCTGTTCATCGACAACGGGCTTTTGCGGTCCGGCGAAAGAGACAAAGTCGAAAGCACATTTCGCGACAACTTCAGCATCAACCTCGATGTCATCGATGCCGCCGACAAATTCTTAAAAAAACTCAAAGGCATCACCGACCCGGAACAAAAAAGAAAATCTATCGGCAATACCTTCATCGAAGTTTTCGAAGAAGAAGCCAAACGATTGGGCGACTTCACCTTCCTCGCCCAGGGGACCTTGTACCCGGATGTCATCGAGTCGGTTTCCTTTAAGGGTGGCCCCTCAGTGGTGATCAAATCGCATCACAATGTTGGCGGCCTGCCGGAAAAGATGCAATTAAAACTTCTCGAACCATTCCGCGAACTGTTCAAGGATGAAGTGCGTAAACTCGGGCGCGAGATGGGCGTTTCCGATGAAATCATCAACCGCCAGCCCTTCCCGGGACCCGGCCTGGCTATCCGCATCCTGGGGGAAGTGACCCCGGAACGCCTCGAAACCCTTTGCGCCGCAGATAAAATCATTTTGCAGGAAGTCAAAGCCGCAGGATTGTACAACGATTTATGGCAATCGTTCGCCGTCCTGCTGCCGGTAAAAACGGTAGGGGTCATGGGCGATGCCCGCACCTACGAAGACGTGATAGCCATCCGCGCCGTCACCAGCACCGACGGCATGACCGCCGACTGGGCACACCTGCCTTACGAACTGCTGGGAAAACTCTCCAACCGCATCATCAATGAAGTGCGTGGGGTCAACCGCGTGGTCTACGACATCAGCTCCAAACCCCCCGGCACCATCGAGTGGGAATAACCCACTAGCAGGGTGCTGAAAAACTAAATTTCAAGCTTCAATTTGTTGCCAAAAGAAAAGTCATGACCTTGGTCACTTTATTGTCAGCGGCGCTTGAAAGCCTCTTGACCGCTGGTTACCCTCATTTCAGCACGAAGTATGGGTTTGCTAGAAAAATGTCTTATATCGACAAGTTTGCTCATCGCTTAGAGTTTTTCAGCAGCCTGCTAGGCGTGGGGCCAGCTTGCAATAACTTTCTCTGGCAAACAACCGTTTTTCTCGGCTTAACCGGCGAGCCGCCGGGGGCTACTGGCAATAACTTTCTCCGGCAAACAACCATTTTTCTCGGCTTAACCGGCGAGCCGCCGGGGGCTACTGGCAATAACTTTCTCTGCAAACAACTGTTTTTCTCGGCTTAACCGGCGAGCCGCCGGGGGCTACTGGCAATAACTTTCTCTGCAAACAACTGTTTTTCTCGGCTTAACCGGCGAGCCGCCGGGGGCTCACCAGCACTAGCAGGGTACTGCCCCTCTTCTACAACGGGTTGGGTTTGTAATCAAATTCATACATCGCGTTTTTCCGTTGGCGATTTTTTGCTTTGCTTTTTTTGCCGACACCTTGCGCTTGAGCCAGATAATCCAAAATAGTCCTTCTATCTTTTTTGTCCAATTCCCACATTCCCTGTTTTTTCTGCATCCACGTAATCGTTTTATCCCATGCCTTACGACTCATATGATTTTGTAGAATGATGGACGTAGAATGGCAGACGGTGCAATTTTCCAGCACCAGTTCTATTCCCTCCCCAGCAAGCAGGCCTTGATTATTAATTTCTTCCTGCGCCCCAAGGGGCGACACCCCAATCAGCCCGACCAGGGTTAAAACGAAGGTCAAAACGATTAATTTATTATTTCCAGGAGATGGTTTTAATTTGAGCATGTTTTTAAGCCTCTGTTAAACCACGGTCACTGAAATTCTATGCATGGCATTATTTAGATACCCCGAAGGGTTCCAACCCGGAACCACCATCGGTTGCATGACTCCCTGGCTATCTGTAGCCCTTGCCCAAATTTCGTAATAACCCTGGGAAGGAAATTGCACGGTAGCGTTCCAGTTTTGCCAGGCATAAGGGTTCACCGGGCTTTTTAAATCCGCCTGAAACCAATTGGCACCAAAATCGATAGAAACATGAAGTGCCTGCGCGGACCGATCTCCGGCCCAGGCATGCCCTCTGATTTTCAATCGGCGCACCTGCTGGATCTGCAACCCGGATTTCGGATGGGTGATCAGTGATTTGACGGGCATCGATTCAATAATCGCCATATCCTCTGGGGGAACCAAAGCCCCCGGTTTCACAGGATATTTTGGGACACGGTAATGATCCATTTTCATGCCATCATGGATACGGTCACGGATCACAATTTTCTTCAACCATTTCGGGGAGGTTGAGGCGGGCCATCCGGGGCTTACGATTCTCAAAGGGAATCCGTGTAACATTGGAAGGGGTTCGCCATTCATTTCCCAGGCAATCAGGGTATGTTTTTCCAAGGCCTTAGAAATGGGTGTCCCTCGGGAAATAGATGCTTTTTCCGGGTTTCCCGATAGATGCAAATCCCCACCATAGTATCCGGTATAAACCGCTGAGTCCTTCAAACCTGCCGCGTTCAATACATCTTTTAACCGCACCCCTTTATATTTTGCACAAGCAATCGCCCCAAACTTCCATTGGTTGCCTTTCGCTGGCGGGGAATATCCCGCCCTCCCATTGCCGCCGCATTCCAATTGCAGAGCATAAGTATGATGCTTGAATTTCTTTTTTAGCTCTTCCAGAGTCAGTTTAAGGGGGGAGTGAACCTCTCCTTCAACGGAAAAAGCCCATAGGTCAGGCTCTGCTGCCACACTGGGAAGGAGACCATTGTTGCGGACAAAATGTTTTTCTTTGGGGGTAAAGTCGTCATCTAAAAGGTGGGCAGGGGGTTCAGCATTAATGGGCCGATCATTTAAAACGATTAAACCGTCCTTGCCTTCAATGATTTTATTTTCATCAGCTTCCGCTAAGGCAAGCGGGATCAAACCACTTGGCATACTTCTAAAAAAAGGGATCTGCGAACCAATGGCCAGGGTCATCGTGGCCAGCCCCGTTTTCTTCAAAAACCCCCTTCGGGACATAGGGTCCGCTTTTCTATCCCAAATTTCAGCATCGGCCTTTTCCGGATCCTGGTTATAGAGTTCCGCTATCCCACGTTCTCTTTTATTGACCATTGTTCACCTCTTTTTTTATTTTTCTTTCACAATAACCCGATGATTCAATTTTTGCGAAGGACGGACATTGTGCTCAATATATGCTTTAAAATATCGAATCTGATCTTTTGATGCTTCTAAGGAAAGTATCCGGCAAAAACCACAAGCGATCAATCTTTATCAAGATCGCTGCAAATAAATCTCTGGGAGGGGTTTGCATTCAGGAAACAGGCAATCACTTTTTAAGCCGGGAAGAACGGCTGTTTGCGGACGTGATATTTAACCTTAGCTTTCGTGCCCCGCAGGGGTAAAAAGTTATTGCAAGCTGGCCCCACGCCTAGTGGTGGTTAGCGGGGGGAGGCGGCTATGTTGCCGCCGTCTATGGTGATGATGCTGCCGGTGGTTTTTTCTGCCAGGGCGAGGTGGAGGAACCCTTGCGCTACATCGGTAGCGTAGACTTCTGTTTGCAGGAGGTTATTTTTGAAATAATCATCAGGGGTGAGCCCACGTGCCTGGGCTCTTTCTTTGAGCACTTCCTCGGAAAACAGGGCGGTGCGAATGCGGTCGGCATTGATGGCATTGGCGCGAACTCCGTGCGACCCGTAATCCAGCGCATACTGTTTGGTGAGTGCGACCACCGCCGCCTTGGGCAGGGCGTAGGGACCAAAATTTTTACCCGGATTGAACGCCGCCTTGGAAGCGTTAAATAGCAATACGCCTCCAGTTTTTTGCAGCAGAAATCTTTTTAGCGCCTCAGAAGCTAATATTTGATGGGCAAAAAAGTTCAACTCGAAACTGGCTCGCAACGTTTTCATATCCACCTCTCCTATCTCACCCTGAACGGCGTTACCGGCATTGGAGATCAGGATATCTAGCCCGCCGAAAATCTGCGTCACCCGTTCAAACGACTGGCGCACGGCAGGTTCATCGGTCACATCCAAAACCTGGGTGGCAACGCCAACCTTGGCCTCTTTACGTATTGTCTCTGCGACCTCGTCCAGGTCGTCCCGATCGACAAGGAAAAGATTGGCTCCTTGTTTGGCAAACAGTCTGGCAGTCGCCAGACCGATCCCGGATGCGGCGCCGGTGATATAAACCACCTTGCCTTGTAGCGGCAGAGCTTTGCTTTTGCCCAGCTTGGCCTGCTCTAAAGACCAGTATTCCATATCAAACAAGTCGCTGGAACCTAACGGAACATAATCGCCCAGCGAAAAAGATTTATGGATGATGTCAATGCTGTGCTGGTAGATGTCAGCGGAGATGCGCGTCTCTTTAACGGTTTTACCAATCGTCACCAAGCCTAAGCCTGCGACCAGCAGAACCCGGGGCAGTCGGTCCAGCTCGATTTTGTCCACGCCTGATTTGTTGCTTTCAAAATACTGGTGGTAACTTTCGCAATAGGCGTTCAGCGCTTGGGAGATTTCCGCGTGCAACAGGTCTGCGTCCTGCCATTGTTTCAGGTTCAGCAACAGAGGTTTTTGTTTGGTACGGATCACGTGGTCGGGAGTAGCGGTGCCAACCTGGGACCAGGTCGCGCACTCTTTGCTGGACGCGAACTCCCGGGTGTCGGCACGGTGATGCAGAACCCAGTCTTTACCGGACTGCGCTTTATAAAGCCCGCGAAGCACCGGTGCCAGTGCGTTCATCAGGGTTTCCTCCCCGGCTTGCAAGGCCGGGCCTGCAAGCTCGGTAAGCGCTTTGAGCGGTTTTTTTGCGATATATTCTTCCGCCAGAGTCACCGCATGAATATGCCGGTCATAACTTTCTTTTGCAGTATCGCCAAATGTGAACAACCCGTGATTGATCAGCAACAGTCCTTCCACCTGCGGATTTTTTTCGTACGCCTCAGCGGAAGCTTTAGCGAGTGCGAAACCGGGCATGATATAAGAGACAATCCCGATGCGGTCGCCATAAATTTCCTTGCACATTTTTTCTGCGTCCGGCTGGTTGGCGATGATCAAACTGGCATCCGCATGCGAATGGTCGATGAACTTATGCGGCAGGAATGCATGCAACAGCGTTTCCACCGAAGGGTTGGGAGACGATGCATCCAGCAAATGGGTTCTTTGTTCGTTGACCATTTCCTCATCGCTCAAACTCGCCAGAGCTCGCAATTTGCGCAAATGGTCGAGCAAAACTCCGGGAAGGCCTGCGGGTTCGAGTGTGTCCAAATCCCAGCCACTGCCTTTGACATAAAGCACCTCGACCTCCTCGTTCACCTTGTTGCGGGTGTGCGACTTGACCGAGGTATTGCCGCCGCCATGGAGAACCAGCGCCGGGTCTGCGCCGATCAGTCGTGAAGTGTAAACACGCAGGGCAATATCTTCTGTGACACTACTATATTTTTTGATAGCCGCTTTGGCAGACGCATCGTTCCATTTGTTTTCCATAATTTTTCCGTCAAAAACGTTTCAGAATATCTCTACTTATCTCAATTTTTTTAATAATTTTTTTCTACGGTCGCTCATTAAGCCGAGAATATCGTTGCTGGCAGTAAAAAGCTATTGCTATCTGCCTTCGGCGGCTCGCCGATGCAATTTATAGCCACTGATCGCAATGATTCCAACCAGGGCGGCAGGGGGGAGCAACCAGAAATAAAAAGGATACCCGAACAGGTACATATAATACCACCAGAAATTAGGTGCATTGACCGCCAGACCGTTTTCCAGCACCACGCTGATATCCGCGCCCAGAAACCGCTCGCCCTTTTTGGCCAGGGAAACCATTTGCGCCACCTGCAACTCATCATCCAGGTTTTCAAAGACCACGCTCACCTGCTTGAACTGTCCGAGTAACTGAGAGTATTGTGGCGAGAACAACATCTGGTCATGGCCCAGACTGCCAAAATCCCGGCTCATCTCATAATAATAACGAGCAATATTGACCGTTACCGATGGCAACTGAATTAAAACCCCCGCTACCAACGCCAACAAAATGGGAATTTTGACAGCTTGCTTATACTCCCGCAAAAGAAAGCCGATGTGCAAAATCAAATAAGGCAGAACCACCAGCATCAACCGGGGGCCCCAGCTCATACCCCCCTGCCAGCTCCCCCAGGAGGAAAACAATAACAAATGCGAAACCAGGAGCCAGCCAAAAAGCCAGGCTGTTTTCCTTTGCTCACGCAGAAAAAGCGTGAAGGCCAGACAGCCAAACAGGGTTAATGGATTGAATAAAAACAGGGATTTCCCCGGGGAAAAAAGAATGCCGAAAAGGCCCACCAGAAACCGGCCATCGAATTTTTCATATCCGGTTTCCAGAGGGTCGGCGAAACGCAAATAATTATAAACCATGATGAGAACCAGAACCGCTATGACAGGAATCGCAGGGCGGATCATATCCCCGACCAGTTCCTTGATATCCCTGTTTGCCGATTCTGCCCACACCATCCATTGGTAAATTATGAACCCCGGTATGACGATCAATACCGCCAGCCGACAGGAAACCGCCAGCGCCAAAAAGGTTCCCGCCCAAACCAGCTCCCGTTTTCGCGGGTCTTTGCCCGTCACATAATAAACCGCCGACAACAGGAAAAAAGTGGTCGCAGGCTCACTCATAAAATCTTCGGAGTAATACCAGGCAATGGTGGATAACCCAAAACCCAAAGCTAAAAACAATCCTGTCCTTAAAGTAAATTCGAACCGTTCTGTGGCGATGCGGAAAACCATCAGGCAACTGAGTGCCGTGAGCAGGGCATTGATCATGCTGACAGAAAATTGCGTGGTGAAGGAGGCCTCGATGCCCAGCAGGAATGACAAAAATTTACCAAAAAGATAAAAAGGAATCGCCAGAACACTCATGCCCAATCCATATTTGGAATATTGTGGACCGGACGCATCCGTAAGGGTAACTATTTCGGAAAAGCTCACACTATGGTTTTCGACCATGGCCTGAGTCAGGAGGAACATGATTTTCCCATCCGCCGACTGAATAGACCCCTGCCCGGTCAGGACATAGACAGAAAAGAAAAAAAGGAACAGCGTTAAATGGATTTTGGGTTTCGTCATTGCCGAGATGGAATTTTTCTACCAGGACCGGTTCGATACTTGGACAATTCGCACGCTCTTTAATTTAAAAGGCGGGTTCACTGCCACAGACTTTTTGTTCAGGCATCCCTAACTCCTTGTTTATCATAATTATTCAGGCCGGTCAAAAATTGGTCTTTTGCTTTCGGCTTTTTCCTGCTACAAAGTCTGCGACAATGAATAAATTTCAAGGTTGAAAAAATGCTTGCCCAAATACATGTGACATTCAAGGAGGGGGTTCTCGACCCACAGGGGAAAACCGTCCACCAGGCATTGAACGATTTGGGATATGACGAAGTGCTGGATGTGAATATCGGCAAATATATGGAAATATCACTGGATTCAGCCTCGCAGGAGGAGGCCGAGATACGTGTCCGGGAAATGTGCGAACAACTCCTGGCAAATACGGTGATTGAATCCTTCCGATTCACCATTGTTCCTACTGAATAACACTCCAAAACGACCGGAATAAAATGAAGTGCGGCGTTGTTGTATTTCCCGGGTCCAATTGTGACCACGATTGCTATCATATCCTGAAACATAT
>CAZEBI010000084.1:0-8470 GCA_964510355.1 uncultured Nitrospina sp.
AGGCGCAGGCGTTCCCTGCCTGATGGCGATACACCAGAACGTTACAAAAAATGCGAAAAAGATAGCCCTCGCTTATGCCAAGGGCATCGGCGGAACCCGTGCAGGTGTGCTGGAAACGGATTTCAGAGAAGAAACCGAAACCGACCTGTTTGGAGAACAAGCCGTATTATGCGGAGGGGTCAGCGAATTGATCCGCGCCGGATTCGACACTCTGGTAGATGCCGGATACAGCCCGGACCTGGCTTATTTTGAGTGCCTGCACGAAGTCAAATTGATTGTTGACCTCATTTATGAAGGGGGCATCAGCAATATGCGTTATTCCATAAGCACCACTGCGGCCTATGGCGATGTCACTCGCGGACCCCGCATCATCACCCAGGAAACCCGCGCAGAAATGAAACGCATTCTTGCCGAGATCCAGAACGGCAGTTTCGCCAAAGAGTTTATTCTGGAAAACATGGCCAACCGTCCTATGTTTAACGCCCTGCTGGCGAAAGATAAGGAACACCGCATCGAACAAGTCGGAGAAAAACTCAGGAAAATGATGCCCTTCGTTGGAAAAAAGGTGCAGTAAAACTCTATGCGTATTCCATTTGCTAAAGAGGGCTACATTTTTATTATTCCGCTTGCTGTGTTAACAGGGGTTTTCTGGGCTCTGTCCTGGTTGTGGGCTGCTGGGCTTTTTGGCGGACTGTTTCTTTTTGTCACCTGGTTTTTTCGTGACCCGGAAAGAAATATTCCGCAAGACCCCGATGTCATCGTTTCTCCGGCTGACGGCAAGGTCGTTGAAATCATCCAGGAAAACGACCCCTTGTTGGGGGAAGGTTATACGCGAGTCAGTATTTTTTTGAACGTCTTCAATGTTCATGTCAACCGGGTTCCCATCGCCGGGAAGGTTCAGGCCACACGCTATAACCCGGGGAAGTTTTTCAACGCCGCCAGTCATAAAGCTTCCCTGGAAAACGAACAAAGCGCTATCGTGTTGAATAATGGGCATGTTACAATTTTAGTGAAGCAGATCGCCGGTTTGATCGCCCGCCGAATCGTATGTTGGGCAAAAAAAGGCGATGAGTATCAACTGGGGCAACGCTTTGGCCTGATCCGCTTTGGCTCACGGGTAGACCTCTTTTTACCCGAAGGCACCAAAATAAAAGTCGCCAAGGGCGATATCGTCAGCGGCGGAAGTTCCATCATCGGTTATCTAAAATAGTATGCACCTTAAAAAAGGCATTCACATCCTCCCCAGTTTGTTCACCACGGGAAATGTATTCTGTGGTTTCTACGCGTTCATCGCGGTACTGAACGAACAATTTTATTTCGCCGCATGGGCCATCGTGGCAGGAATGATTTTTGATGGGCTCGATGGACGCATCGCCAGATTGACCAAAACCACCAGCGCATTTGGCGAACAATACGATTCGTTGGCAGATATCATCACCTTTGGAATGGCCCCGGCCTTCCTGGCTTACTCGTGGGTATTGAAACCCTTTGGTCGCCTGGGTTGGATGGCGGCTTTTCTTTTTCTACTTTGCGCCGCCCTGCGACTGGCCCGCTTCAATGTGAGCGCACCTGATATCCGCAGCGAACATTTTATCGGCCTGCCAAGCCCTGCATCAGCGGCGGTGATCGCATCCATCGTGATCGCCTTTGAAGATTTGTTTTCCACACGCATGAACCCTTTCATCATGGTGATGGTGGTTTATGCTCTGGCGTTCCTGATGGTCAGCAATATCAAATACCCTGCCTTCAAACAGTTTGACTTTAAAAAACGCGTGGCGTTTTCCCGTTTTCTGTTTGTGGTTTTATTCCTTTATGTTCTGGTCACGATACCGCGGGTGGCGCTGTTTATTCTTGGTATCACCTACGCCATTATCGGCCCAATCGGCTTGTTAATAAAAAACAGGAAACTGGCGGCCAAATCCCAAAAAACATCCCCGCTAGAGGACCACTAAAATAGAGTCAACAGGTTGCTACTGTTTGCTTCCCCTCCCAATGGAGAATTTCATAGATGTCATGGATAGATAAAATCAAGGCGGGAATTGGCGGAAAAAAAGCCACCAAAGATGAAGACCTCTGGGTCGAATGCAAAAAATGTAAGGAGAAAATCTATATTGCTGAGTTGGAAACCAACCTGAAAGTCTGCATCCACTGCGATTACCATTTTCGCCTGGAAGCCCGGCAAAGAATCCATCAACTCATGGATCAGGAAACATTTAAGGAACAAGACCAACACCTGATGTCTGCCGATCCCTTAAAGTTCAAGGATACAAAAAAGTATAAAGACCGCATCAAATCATCGCATAAAAAAGGCCTGTTCAGCGATGCAGTGGTCACCGGTTCCGGGTTGATGGAAGACCTGCCCGTTGAGCTTTGCGTTTTCGATTTCAGTTTTATGGGAGGGAGCATGGGCTCGGTAGTGGGAGAAAAAATAACCCGCACCATCGAACGCGCCATGGATAAAAAATCGGCTCTGGTCATTATCAGTTGTTCCGGCGGCGCACGCATGCAAGAGGGCATTTTTTCCCTCATGCAAATGGCCAAAACCTCTTCGGCACTCAGCAAGCTGAGCGTGCAGAAGATTCCTTATATATCCGTCTTGACCGACCCCACCATGGGCGGTGTCTCCGCCAGTTTTTCCATGCTGGGCGATATCATCCTCGCCGAACCGGGTGCCCTGATCGGGTTTGCCGGACCACGGGTCATCGAGCAAGTCATCAAAGAGAAACTTCCCGACGGGTTCCAGAGGGCAGAATTTTTATTGGAGCACGGACTCATAGATAATGTCATCCACCGCAAAGACTTAAAGTCCACTATCGCCCGACTGCTCAAGATACTTATAGGTAGCCCGGATGCCACACCCGAAACAGAAGAACCCGCCATCACCAAACCCCCAGAACTCCTCGGAGCCTAACCGGCGTGACGCTGGACCCGATTGGCAATAGCTCTGCTGGCTGGCAAAAACTTGTCTCGGCTTAATATAGACGAGCTTCCCCCTGACAAGGTGGATTGAGGGGGTTTGGGTTGTCATGCTGAGCCTGCATCTTGGCCTGATGAGTCTTTGAGGAAACTATTTTGCAGAAAGCAATTTGTCTATCTCAGCCTTGAACACGCTGAACGGGCGAGTGCCGCTGATGAAGGTTCCTTTAACTATATTATCTGTAGTGCGCCCTATAACAAACCCCGGTGTGCCGGTGATACCCGCTTTATTGGCATCTTTGACATCCTGTTCGATCCCCTCTTTATAACGGCCTGAGCTCAAGCAGGATTTGAAAGCATCGTTTTCCAGCCCGATCGTTTTTGCATAACCCAAAATATCTGCCGGATTGTATTTTCCGCCTTGAAACAAAGCATCATGCATTTGCCAGAACTTGTCTTGTTCCCCGGCGCAATGAGCCGAAACGGCGGCGGGCTTGGCATATTGATGAAAGCCAAGCGGCAGGTCACGCAAAACGAAACGCAGTTTGCCCGTATCGATATATTGTTTCTTCAACTCTTTATACGCCGCCAAATAAAACTTACGGCAGAACGGACATTGGTAGTCGGTGAACTCCACCATCGTGACCGGAGCCTTCAAGTCGCCGAGAATGGGATTACCGAGAGTGGCAACACTGGCGGTGGTGGGCCGGACTTTACGTCCTTTTGCGGGTGCGGCGAGTCCCCTCTTTTTGATCTCTTTCAGCTCCTGCCGGATAGCTTTCAGCTCTTTGAGGATCACATCGCCCTGTTCTTGAGTAATTCCATCGGACCATCGAGAGTCCAGAGTTAGAAGAGACCCCAGAATCATGAGAACCAGAAAAATTATAATCAGGATGCGTTTCATGGTTGGTTCCTCAAGACAGGATCGGTGAGCCACCGGAGGCAGATGGCAAAAGCTCGTTAAGCCGAGATAACTCTTTGCTCACCACCCCTTAGCGGGGCAGATTGTAAAAGCCCGTCAAGCCGAAAGTATCGTTGCCAGCAATAAAACACTATTCTAAGCTGAGTCCAGCGTCACGCTGGCGCCTAGTGGGTTAGGAGCCGAGGCTCTTGACGGTATCTTCGATGGACATGGCGATACAGGTGAAGATGGGGGTATCTTCTTTCACATACCGACTGCCTTCTGTTTCCCTGAGTTCTTGCACGAGATCGAGAAAATCGTCCGGGGAATCGGATTCAAACGCCACCACGAACTCGTAGTCGTCGATGCCAAAACTGTACGTCGTGTTCAATTTGACAGTAGGATATTTGTTGCCGATGTATATATGCTCGTCCATGATTCCCTGACGGGTGAACTGGGTCAGCAGATACCATTCGCGCGTCTTGACGAAGGGGTAGATGAACAGATATTTCGCCTTGCCGGGAATAATATGGGTCCGGTCCTCTTCATGTTCCGGGTTGATGAAATCCATATACATCGAGCGTTTGGTCATGGAAAGATAACTATGAGGGGTATGCAGATAAGCCCCCAAACCCGTCTGCATGAGCCGGGTCGTCATTTTCTGAAACTCTTCCATACTGTGGCAAATACGCCAGGTCATGATATCCACATCGCCGCGCAACCCGACCATGGAATAACAGAGCAAAATCATATCGGAATCATTGTCATATTCTTCGAGAACATCGATGAACTCTTGCATGCCCTTCTCACGTTCTTCTTTGGGCAGTCTGCGAAATGCAGGGTCGAGTTTATAGAAGGTGAAGCTCACATATTGACGTTGCACAGGCGTACCATCGGCAGAAAACTGTTGTTCTGCCTCCTTCTTCTTTTTGGCGGCTTCGACAGCCGCGCCTTCACGCTCTTGCCGGGCACGCGAAACCACATCATCATCCACCAGCGCAAGGCTTTTGTCCTTGGCATACTGCTCGATGCCTCGCACCACGCTCTTGCGGACGAAAAATGGCACATTTTTCATGCGGGTCTGGGCCTCGTCGGTCCATTCCAGTTCCAGGTCCGGCATGAAATCTTCTAATTCTTTATCGTCAATACTCATAAGTCTCGTCTCAAAATAAAAATGGTTTTCGAATGGCTTTCGTTCGGTTAGGTTCGGCTCGGAAACCGTCATTATAGCTGAAACCATTTAAAAATCAAACCCCCTATTACCAGCCTGACGCTGGACTCTACTTGCAATAGCTCTGTTGGCCAACAAAGAGTTAGCTCGGCTCAACAAGTCTTTGCTATCTGCCTCCCTCGCCTGAGAGGAATTTATGCTACGGGCTAGCAAAATACCAATATCGGGCCTAGATTAGTGGGAGAGTAATATCAGGTTTGATGAGGAAATCATCATGGACTCTACCGTCACCTTTTCACATTTGAGCACACAAGGTTTTATTGATCTTGAGAACGAGTTTGGGGCTAATAATTACAAGCCTCTTGATGTTGTTTTAGTCCGGGGCCAGGGCGTCTGGGTCTGGGACGTGGAAGGCAATAAGTATCTGGATATGCTGGCATCGTATTCCGCCCTCAATCAGGGCCATTGCCATCCACGCATCCTGACTGCCCTGATCGAACAAGCTAAAAAGCTTACCCTGGTTTCCCGGGCGTTTCATACCGACCAACTCGGCCCCTTCTATAAAGAAATCTGCGAGATGACCCATTCGCACAGCGTCTTGCCTATGAATAGCGGCGCCGAAGCCGTTGAGACCGCTCTCAAAGCGGCCCGCAAATGGGGCTATCAGATTAAAGAAACCCCCGAGGGCATGGCCGAGATCATCGTCTGCGCCAACAATTTTCACGGCAGAACCATCACCATCGTGGGGTTCAGCACCGAAGCGCAGTACCGGGAAGGGTTCGGCCCCTTCACACCCGGATTCATCACCATTCCCTTCGGGTCAGCAGAAGCCTTGGAATGGGCCATCACCCCCAATACCGTTGCCTTTCTGGTAGAACCCATTCAGGGCGAAGGCGGCATCATCGTCCCGCCTGCCGGTTACCTGAAAAAAGTGCGCGAAATCTGCGATAGACATAACATCCTGCTCATCCTCGACGAAATCCAGACCGGACTCGGCAGGACCGGCAAACTCTTCGCCGAAGAACATGATGGCATCGAGTCCGACCTCACTGTGGTAGGCAAAGCCCTCTCGGGCGGTGTCTACCCCATCTCCGCCGTGCTCTCGAACAAAGAGGTGCTGGCGGTTTTCAACCCCGGCGACCACGGCAGCACCTTCGGTGGCAACCCTCTGGCCTGCGCCGTTTCCAGGGCAGCGCTAAAGGTAATAATAGATGAAAATCTCGTTGAAAAATCACTATTTATGGGTCATTACCTGAAGGAATCTCTCAGAAATATCATCTCCCCTTATGTCAAAGAGGTACGCGGCATGGGGTTGTTGATCGGCGTGGAGTTGAAAAAAAATGCAGGCGGTGCCAGAAAGTTTTGTGAAGCTTTGATGGAAAAAGGCATTCTGTGCAAAGAGACACATAAACATGTGATCCGCTTCGCCCCACCGCTCACCATCACCCAAAAAGAACTCGACTGGGCCTTGGAGCGGATTGAATCTGTCTTGACGCAGTGAACCACTGCAGGTGGAACCGCATTGTTTATAAAGCAAGCTCAGCATGACAAATCAAACCGTTCAGTATCGTCATCGCTACCTCCAGAATTGTTAACAATACATAACAATTCCTATCAACGAATTACATAACCTTTACAATCGCAAGGCGGCGTGGCGATCCAGACTTCATAATAAACCTTCCTGGGTTGCCACGTCGGCAAAGCCTCCTCGCAAAGACGACAACCCCTCAACCCCCCTCGGTCCCTCTTTGTCAGGGGGTAGATTTTTATCTGCGTTTATCCTTGTCTATCTCTGGCTGAATTGCGGCAGGGTTGCCAGCTTCTTCCATTTGTTGAAATAGTAGCGGATATTGCCGTCTTTGGTGGGGTAGATCTTTTCATATTTGACCTCCCCGCCCTCTTCTCTTTCCACGATCACGATCTTCTTATCCAGCAGTTGCGTGGATTTCGTCACATACAAAAATGTATAGGGCTGATCGTGGGCGATTATGCGGTGCAGTTCCTGCGCCATGGCGATTTGTTTTTCCCGGTCATATTCCCGGCGGATTCTTGTTATCAGCCTGTCGGCCTGGGCATTTTTATAACCAACAAAATTCAGTTGACGCGGCCCCGCCTGGCTCGAATGCCATATCTGGTATAAATCGGGGTCGATGCCCATGCTCCAGC
The DNA here is from genome assembly GCA_964510355.1 of uncultured Nitrospina sp. Lineage (GTDB taxonomy): Bacteria > Nitrospinota > Nitrospinia > Nitrospinales > VA-1 > LS-NOB. Next base: position 7,155 of record CAZEBI010000084.1, read on the forward strand.
CCAGCACGAGGGCATCGTATTTGAGCGTGTTGACAAAATCTTTCAGAAACACGGCCCATTCAAAAAGCTGGGTGTTGCACTTTATCCCTATCTTGCGCCAGCTTTCCTGCACAATAGTGAGGATGTTTTTGCGGATAGGGTTGCCGCTGTTGGTGATGAGGTTGAACTCGAAAACCTTCCCGTCTTTTTCCAGCCAGCCCTCGGCGTTCCTCTTCCACCCTTTTTTATTGAGCATTGCCAACGCCGCATCCGGGTCGTAAGGCAGTGGTTTCACATTGTTGTCGTACCAGTCGGTGATTTTTGGGTAGGGGCCGGTCACTCTCTCCCCTTCCCCATAAAGGATGTATTGGATGACAGGATCGATATCGACAGCCATGCCAAGGGCCACACGCACTTCACGATCGGCAAACAGCGGATTGCGCAGGTTATAACCTATATAGGAATAGAAATAACCCAGGCTCGAAAAACTCTGATATTTTTCTTCTTTAGAAAACCGCGCCACCTGGTGCGGTTGTACGGAATAATTATCCACTGCTCCTGCGTAGAACTCCATCTCCTGAGTCAGGCTGTCGGGGATAATGCGCATGATATATTCTTCGTATTCGGGTGCGCCTTCCCAATAATCGTTGTTGCGCACGAGACGTATCTGCTGATCTGACTTCCACTCGGCGAACTTGAACGGACCCGTGCCAATGGGGTGTCTGCCAAAATTGCTATCTCGCAAAGTGAAAGTGTCGATTTTGCGCCCTCTTTTTCTGGCTTCTGCAATCAGTTTTTCCCGGTTGAGCAAATGCTCGGGCAGAATGCCCATGGCCCACGAGCCGATAGCCGGTGAGAACAGACGCTTATAAGTAAAGCGGATTTTATAAGGACCGAGTATCTCCGCCTTTTTCACCGGCTCGTAGTCAGATTTTCTTGGTGAAGTGCCTTTCGGATCAGTGATCGAGTTAAAGGTGAACAACACATCACCCGAATCGAACGCATGACCATCGTGAAAGACAACGTCTTCTCTCAAATCGAAAACGATGACCGGGTTATGTTCGGTAAGCGGCAGGATTTCTTCATACCGGGATTGTAATGCCGCCTGTTTAGCCGGGTCTTTTGCCCGGATGATTTTTTCGTAGGGAAATGTTGCAAAATAGTCTTCGCCCAGCCATTCTCTGATAGGTACAAAAAAATCCTGATCGATTTTTTCCAAGCTGAATTTTAAGCGCGGGGGCTGCTCTACGATATAGGCGATTGTTTCGGGTACGTCTTTCGAGCCGGTTTGAGCAGTTTCCAACTCTGCGTGCACGGTTTTTCCGGGCAGGACTTCG
>CAZEBI010000084.1:8489-11839 GCA_964510355.1 uncultured Nitrospina sp.
GATCGAACGCAGGTTTTTCGTCCATTCTTCATTGTTTTCGAGCGCAGCGAGCAGAGTATCGGGCCAGTCCTGCACGGAGCCCGCAATCTTGCCTCCGGGTAAAAAAGCGGATGTATTTAATGTAAGGATAGCTTCTTCGAACTGGACCCACGATTTGGCCAGCCGGGGCCGATATTTCAGGTTCTCATCGAGGTCGATGAGGCCATCAAAAACCAGGTCGTTGATGGAACTTGAGGACGTATCGGCGCTCAATATAGGGTTCAGTATCTGCGCGTCCCCACTGGAACCCTGGACATATTTGACCAACCGGGCCGGGTTGCCCACGGCCTGCTTGTCGTAGGTAGGCACCCAGAAAAAGGACTGCATGAGAAACAAGGTCAACGCGATGGGGAGATAGATGAGAATCTTTTTAACTAACATAGTAAAATCATATCAAATCAATGGTCGAAACAGGGTTAATTTTCGCCCAGAATGCGCCGAGAAGAGAAACAGGGCAATTTCTTTTAACACCTTGTACATCAATAGGAAATCTGCTATTTTTCAACAGGTTTTCCGAATGGGTCTATTTTCCAAAAAAAATCTTGACTTGCTCTTGTTTTGACTATATTTTGGGTCACTTCGAGGCTCACTCTGGTGAGTACTTTTCGATCCAATCAAAAAAAATATAGATAAGCATTCATTTCTTATAGATCACTAACCACTTAGAAGGAAAAACAAGATGGCTACAATTATCACTGACGAATGTATTAACTGTGGCGTATGTGAACCGGAATGCCCTAATACGGCGATCAGCGAAGGTGACGATTATTATGTAATCGAAGCTGATCTGTGTACCGAATGTGTGGGGTTCCATGGCGAAGAGGCCTGCCAGGAAGTTTGTCCGGTTGACTGTTGTATTCCTGATGAAGATAAAAAGGAAACGGAAGAAGAGTTGCTTGAAAAAGCCAGTAAAATCCATCCGGATGAAAAATTTCCGGCCGTGGCTGGTCTGACCAACGAGACATCCCTTTTCCGCAATCCCGATCGGAAAAACGCAAATTTATAACTCTGTACTATCCTGGATTTTGTTGGACATTCCCCGGCAGAGCGCGTTGTCTTTGGCTGCAAAAGGGAAATCCTTGACAAACACAGTTTGTACAGTATAGTTCAGCACTCAGTTTAATATTACTGCGGGGTGGAGCAGCCTGGTAGCTCGTTGGGCTCATAACCCAAAGGTCGTCAGTTCAAATCTGGCCCCCGCTACCATATAGAAAAGGGTCACGGCATTAGCCGTGGCCCTTTTTCTTTTCTGGCTCCGTTTGCCAGCAAATTGAGTTTTTTCTGTAGCCCCCCCTATTTCTACCTTTCATCATCAACAAAGCTTCTCAAGCCATCCTTAAACTCCTTAATTGCTCCACCTGCCCCAGTAGCGCCAACCATGCTTGCAATGGTGCCCGCAATGATGCTCTCAAGAACATTATCAATAGCGTCAATTAACTTTATAAACAGTTTTCCTCCACCCAAACTAAAAAACCTTCTTCCCGTACGCTCAACTAGTCCAAGTTTAAAATCCAGCTGTGCCTGAGTGAAACCATGACTAATCATAGCTTCATCTGTTAAACCCTCTATTGCCTTTATCAAGCCTTCAAAATGAGGGTCAACTTCTTCCCAAGCTACTCTCATCTTGGATATAAGGTCTTCATCGTTATAAAAAAGAGGCCTCACCCCTCTCATCTACCCCCGACCCAACAATTCGACCTAAAAGACTTTGCGTGTCTTTCAAAAAAACTTTTAATCGCCCGCGCTGGCCATCCCCATCATCGGAAGAACCTGCTCCAAATCCATAGCCTGAAAGAGGAGGTTTGCCAGGGTCAAATCCTCCAGGAACAACTATAGTGTCAGTGCCCGTTGCCATTTTATTTCTCCTCTAATATTCTTAGATCACGTTCGTTTGCTACTATATACAGTACCCCACCTTTGCACCTGCCTACTATCTTCTCCCCCTCCAACTCCATCTTATAAAACATCCCTGTCTCTTTAATCATCCTATCCAGTATTTCGTGGTCCAAATCATCAGGCGGTATATCCTTGGGGTTCAGGCACACGCCCTCATACTCCCCTGTCTTCCGGTTGGTATGACAACCGTCAGCATTGGGTTCTACCAGAGTGGAGATATGCAGTTATAGGGGGAAGAAGGAAAAGCAGGATTAAACTTAGAAGAAAGGCCCTCATGACACCCTCTGCTTAATTTTGGATGCCTGAATAATAATTCAGGAGGCGGATATTGTCAAATTATGATAAAACCTATCCAATCAAACTCAACTGCAATTTAAGATGATCATCTTATATAAAATCATCGTCCTGCTCACTGGCTTGAGTTTTGGCTACATGGGATACAAGCTTTTTGTGAAAGGAATTTTTAGAGAGGCTGGAGACGTCGAAGTTAAGTGGGATGACAACAAAATATTGTTGAAAAGAGCTGCACCGGGCACCTTTTTTGCCGTCTGCGGAACAGTAATCATTATTGGTAGCTTCGTATTTGGGAAAGTGGAAACAACTCATACGATCAAGAATTCAGCTCCCTTGTCAGAACTTAGCGAGCCCGATAGTGAGTTAAAGGAGTTGGATAGAAAAATCAGCCATTTCAGCCTTAAAGTTTTTTCCACACCTTAAAGGTAGAATTAATTCATGGGAAAGTCTACGGTACTCGTCAAGAAGCAGAGACGGCTATTTTTGACTACATTGAGATATTTTACAATCGACAACGTCGTCATTCCTATCTTGGCTATCTCGGTCCAGGTGAGTATGGGAACAAGAATGTGGCTTAATTAACTGTCCACTAATAAGAGGGAGATCACCCTGCAAAGGTTGAGTTGACGGAGTCTTCAACAAGCTCGCTCAGCGAGAACCTTTTTCCCGCAACGAAGTATAACTGTTGAAGGCACTCTAGCTTTTCTTTGCACTCTGGATTAACGTAGACAGATAGCGTTACTTTTCCTTTTGGAAGCTTCCCCATCCCCCCCCTATCATTTATTTATTGTTTGTCACGAGTGGATATAGTTGCCAGCAGTGATTTTGTCAAGACATATTGATCTCCGTAGGCCATTTTTTATCACGGGTAACGGGGTCAAAAACTCTACGTGGCCTCAGAATCATTTGCAAGGTAGTGACTCTTACCCGTTTTCTGTGCCGGTGGGGCTCAAGAAAGATCGGCTCCAACCTAGCCGGAGGGGAATTATAGACTTGGTCTTGAAAATAATTTGTTGACATCTGACCCATATATCGTGTACTGTGATTCGTGTATCTATTGGCATGCAAGTTAAGCTTTAAAAATTATTGTATTTCTCCATTAGTAGGGTTGAGGATGAGAA
>CAZEBI010000085.1:0-11733 GCA_964510355.1 uncultured Nitrospina sp.
TAGATACAAGCGATCACAGCGAATGAAAACAGGAAGGTGTCTAAATCCAAACCAGGCTCCTTGCCAAAGTTAAAAAAAAGGGGATTTGAATCACTGGGAAAGGAATATCCTGAGGGTTTTACCGATTTGTTCTGTCTTGTCTGCTACAGCGCCCAGCTTTTTTATTACTTCGTTCCAAAGCAACAAATCTGCCGCATCTAAATCATTGCCCAACGCAAACAACTTTTGGGCCAATTTAAACTGCTTACGGTCGGCTTCCCATTCTGCGGTACCGAGTTCCTGGGTGGCCTTTTCCACTTTTTCCGCTTCAGCTCCGCCAAAAGAAGCCTCCAGCAAAGCCTCCAACTCAGAAATCAGATCGCAACCCATATGCGCAGTACTGACAACATGGTCCACGAGTTCTTTCAAGGAGAGTTTGATTTCTTCTGGAGTATCCAGGTTTTTGATACGCAATAAAACCGCTAAATCTTCTACCGCATCGGCGATATCATCCTGCGCAGAAAGGAGATGCATGAAATCTTTTTTATCAACCGGCAGGAACATACTTTGCCGCATATGAGTGCGGATATTGTCCTTGATGATATCGGCCTCATGCTCCAGCTTGACGATCAATTCAGAAATATTTTTAACCGAATCGTAGTCCTTTTTATCCAGCGCATCGAACAGGGGTTTGACTTGCTCCACGCAGGCACGGACCTTGTCCATATGGCTCGCAAGGGGCTTGAACGGTGATTTTGAAAACATTGAAAGGATGGATCTCATCAGACCTCCTTAGATCATAAAGGTTAAGCATGCTAAATTTATTCTATTTACCGGAAAGTTTCAACCCCGGAATAAAAAATATCGCTTCATCAACAGGCTCCACGCCGACTGGCCTATCTGCCCATAATCGCGAACCAATCTTCCAGGCGTTGAATCTGGAGATTGGAGTTTGACTGACGGACATCCCCCATCTCACCAGAAGGTTTTCCGCCATAATTATGCCCCGGATATAAAACAACATGATCTTCAATCTTGGACAACCTTCGGGTAAGGGTGTGGAACAATTCTTCGCTATTTCCTCCGGGCAAATCTACCCGTCCGCAGCCTTGCAGAAAAAGGGTATCCCCGGCAATAAGGCTATCGGCCACCCGAAAACACTGTGATCCGGGTGTATGCCCGGGAGTATGCATAAAAGTGATTTCAACGGAGCCCAATTTAAGTTTGTCTTCTCCATCCACCTGCTTCATGTCGGACATGGATATTCCCGTGACCTGCTTTAGCCCTTCGGCTTCATGTTTGTTGACATAAACCGGTACGGGATGTTTCTCCATCAATTCAGCCAACCCGGTAATTTCAATACCAAAAATTTCTCCTCCCACATGATCCGGGTGGTAATGGGTCACCAGGGCACCGGTGAGTTTCATGTCATCGTCTTCGACGACTTTGAGAAGCCCGTCAATATCCCAGGCCGGGTCAACCACTACACATTCCCGGGTTTCCTGGTTTCCGATCAGGTATATAAAGTTGGCCATCGAACGCGCTGAAGGATCCTGGGTGCCTAAATCAACCCCCGATAACAACTGTTTAAAATAAATCGGACTTTTTTCTGGCAAGCTTTCCCCCCTATCGTGCGGTTGTTAAAAGTTTGTTCAGCAGATGCGCAAGACGAACCCCGGCTTGCATGAGCCTGAGGTTGATGATCTCCCTACTTCTTTTTATATAAACTTTCGACAAGCCATCCACCTTATAAGCCTCTTTTAAAGCCAGGCTTCTAGACTCGTCGGCCCAGTCAGAAACGGTTGACGGATACCACTCTTCCACCTCGGACACCCTTTCATGCAGACGGTCCGCATATTTCAAAGGAGATCCGCCCCAGTCGATCAAACCGCCATCCCATAAATAATGCAGGCTGACGATTTTCCCTTTATAAGGAAAACGCAGGGTGCTCCCACCTCGGTCTTTTTTATTGCCCAGGTGGAGAGGCTGATGCACATCGCCAACAAAATGCACCAAAAATTTCAGCGCGTCCTTTTGTTGGCGTAAAGAGGCCGAACTCTCAAGCAAAACACCTGAAAACTCATGGATTTTCTCCGTAACACAGGCCCCACCCGGGCAGTCCCTTTGAGCGTTATACTTGTCCCCTGCAATATTGGTATAATGCCAAGGGCCTTCCTGTTTGCGCTTTTTCCGGGTTTTGTCCGCCCAGCTTGCCACATCTGCCAGACTGTTTATGCTAAACTTTTCGAGGATTACTTCTCGGGCCTCCTGCGTCAAGTGGCGGTCCGCAATAAGACCAATAACTTTATGGCCTTGCCATCCCCAGGCAAAAGACTCCTGGGCACAGGTCATCAACAACAGCAAAATCAGCCCGAATTGAAAACGAACAGCCATACTGCTTTTCACTCTGATTGCAAACGGAATTCAAGTTGAGCCAACTCATATCAATCTATCATACAGCAAGGTTCTGGGTACTCATTACTTTTCTATCCCTAGTTCTAGGGCTATTGTCCATTGGCGCAGGGGTTTTTGATAGAAGCGGCAACACCTCACATCAAATTTCCCGACTCTGGTGTCGATTGCTTTGCAAACTGAACGGAGTTACAGTCAAAATTGACGGGCTGGAAAATATTCTCCCTGACAGGCCACAAATTTTCGTTTCCAACCATCAAGGCTATTTTGATATTTTTGCGTTATCCGGGTATCTTCCTGTGCAAATCAGGTGGGTCGCCAAAGCCAGCCTGTTCAAGATTCCCTTTGTCGGCTGGGCAATGAAGGCGGCAGGTTATATCCCTGTAGACAGAGATGATCGCAAGAAAGCTTATGCAGCTTTCAACAAGACTTTGGGAAAAATAAAGACAGGATGCTCGATAATCATTTTCCCCGAAGGCACACGCTCTGAAGACGGAGAAATAGGCCTGTTTAAAAAAGGCAGTAACCTGATAGCCAGTCGGGCCAAAAGCCCTATGGTGCCGATCACCATCATAGGAAGTGGTGATATCATCAAAAAAGGCAGTGCCCGCATCACCCCAGGCCCCATCCGGGTCGTCATTTCCCCTGCGGTCGAACCCAGTTCAGATAAAAAAGAAAACGCCGCCGTCCTGGAGTCCATCCGCAATACCATCGTGGATATACACCGCCAGCGTGACGCTGGACCCAGCTAGCCGACAAGTCCTCCGGGGCAGCTAACAAAGGCTTATTGAGCATCGCTGCTAGCAGATAAAGCTATTGCAACCTACCTGCCGGAGGTTCTCCGCTAGCGTTTTTCTTTTTGGATGAATTCCCAGACACTGGCGGGATGTTGGCGGAGGTCATCAATATCTCGCCAGATAGCGCGGATCATTCCGGTTTTATCGATCACAAAAGTGGTGCGTTCTACGTATTTGACCATCTGGCCCAAGTCATCCTCTTCTTTGATCACACCATAAAGCTCCGTGGTTTTTTTGTGCTCATCGGCCAGCAAGGTGAACCCGAACTGGAAAACCTCGATAAATTGTTGGTGGGAGTTCACCCCATTCCAACTGCACCCCATGACTGCCACCTCACGGGTTTTGAATTTCCGGTTCCATTCATTGAACCCAACCATGAGACGCGTATCTTCAGGGCTACTGTCCTGCCGGTAAAAAAATAGCACCACCCATTTCTTATCTTGAAAATCCTTCAGGCTGATTGTCACTTTTTCTTCAGCCGATGGGCTTGACGCACCTGCTTTATAGCCATAGACAGCAGGCAATTCAAAATTAGGCGCTCGGTCCCCAACCTCTAACTCGTCAGACATGGAATGTATCCTTTCAGGGGATATGATTATTGAAAAACTGTACCTAGTCGGGTCAATTGCTTACCCCCCCCTAGCCCCCAGGGGGAACTGTCCCCCCCCCCTGACACAGAGGGGGGGGTACTCTTTACGGTTAAGAGTTGCACCCTGCCAGTTGTGGATGGATATGAATTACGCTAGACGGCATCAATCTCCAAAAGCGGCTTTAATCAGCGGCTCCACCTCACCTTTTGCTTCCATCTCATCGAGGATATCTGTATCGCCATAAAACTTGCCATCAATGAAAACTTTCGGCAGTGTCGGCCAATTGGTCATTTTGTTCAACGCCTCACGTTTGTCCATATCTTCGAGACAATTGACCACTTCAAAGGGATATCCATATTTGTTGAAAAACTGGATGGTCTCCACGGTGAACCCGCATTGCGGTGCCGCTTTGGTACCTTTCCCGTAAATCAGGATTTTGTTCGCCGCGATTTCTTCTTTAATTTGATCTTCAATACCAGCCATTACCTACTCCTTTTAAATATGTCAAAACATTAAATAATTTATAAACACTGCAAGGGTGTTCAGGGGGTCGCAGTTTTAACTTCTGCCGCATGGAGCCGCCCATCTTTCATAGCCGGGTCCAGAGCTCCCATGACCATACGGTGCCGATCCATAATCCCCATTCCTTCAAAAACCTTGGATGTGACGTGAATGACGAAATGATCTTTCATTCCCGTTTTATCCAAAGCATTCACTTCCGCGTCAGGAACTACGGTTTGAACCAAGCCAATTAAATCTGGAATACTGATCATGCTTATCTCTATCTCCATATAGGGGTTGAAACTACAAAGACCTGTGTATTGTTTGATTCTATTTTCGCCTAAAAGATTTATGCTTTTCAAGCTTTTTCCTTAAATCTTCCTCAATACTTACCCTCATAAAATATAGCTGTTCCCCTCTTGCCCTCATTGACACGCCAAATTATAAATGTATATTAGTCTGTATGAATTGGAACTTGAATTCAAAACAGATCATCAGAGCCCTGAAAAAAGACGGCTGGCATAAGGTGAACTCCGAGGGAAGCCATCTCCAGTTTAAACATCCCGCTAAACCCGGAAAAGTCACAATACCGCACCCGAAGGAATCATTCTCAAGAAAAATGATTAAATCTATTATGAAACAATCAGGAATAAAGGACTTTTAACATGAAAAAAATCGGAGCCTTTCCCGCTATTCTAGAACCCGCTAAAAAAGGGTATGGCATCTCCTTCCCGGATTTACCCGGTGCCGTGAGCATGGGAGACAATTATGAGGATGCCGTTAAAATGGCCAAAGAATGCCTGTCTCTGCATCTGTACGGGATGTCACGAGATGAAGAGAAAATTCCCAAGCCCAGCTCTGTCAAAAAAATCATGAACAGTGCCGATCCGGGTGAATTAGTGGCCTTGATTGAGCCAGATGTTTTTGCGGTAAAAATGTCGATGGAGTCCGAAAAATCGGTGCATGTCGATATAACTATTCCAAAAAACCTTTTAAAGACCGCAGACAGTAGGGCAAAAACCCTGGGGTTGAACCGCTCTAAGTTCTTTCAAACCGCCTTGAAAGAAGTACTATAAGACCCCTGCCAAAAGTGGAAATATTTATGGGAATTTCAGAAAAAGAAAAAAACCTGTTTAAAAAATGGAAAACAGATAGAGATAAATTTGTTGCTGACGGAGTGGTCAATGAAAAAGAATACCTTTGAAAGCAAAATAAAATTACTCTTTGTTTTAAAAGAGGTCAACTCTGATGTAGGTGGGTGGGATTTAAGAGAATACTTAGGAGAAAGAAATGAGCGACCTCAAACATGGAACAATATAACCCGTTGGGTTATGGGCATACGGAGCCTAAAGGAAGACTTACACTGGGAAAAACTTGAAAAAATTGATACGAAGTTAAGAATTAAAACCTTGAAATCAATTGCCGCAATCAATTTGAAAAAATCACCGGGAGGACATACAGCCAATGAAAAAATTTAGCAGATGCAGCCAAAGATGACAGGAAGTACCTTAAAGAACAATATTCGTTTTACCAGCCAGATTTAACTATTTGCTGTGGAACTATAGTAAAAAATTTATTTCATGAACTCATTGATTTTGGAAAACCTGTAGAGTGGAAAACCACTTCAAGAGGCATTGACTATCATAGGGTCCAGAATGGCAATGAAAAGAATTATGTAATTTCTTATTCACATCCCGAGGCAAGAGTGCAGGACAATCTTCTTTATTACGGCTTGTTGGATGCCATTCGGGAGATATATTCGCCTCCTACACCGAAGTGACCACTTTCCTTTAAAATACTCAACTGTCAGGCAATTACTACCACTATTCACTCTGATTGACGAAAAACTCCAAAATCAAGTATAATTAAAGAATCTTTATAACCCGATATGCTATCTAATAGAAATAAAAAGAGTGATTTACGATAAGATTTCTGGAGGCGTTCATGGCAGTTGCAAAAGACTTTGTTAAAATCACCCCCAAAGCCAGTGAAGAAGTTGTCAGGCTGGTTAAAGCAGAAAACAACCCGGATATCGGGTTGCGCCTCGGTGTAAAAGGCGGCGGTTGTTCCGGTTTGTCGTATGATCTGCAATTTACACCGCAGGAAGACGGCGACACAATTATCTCACACGATGGATTCAGCGTATTCATGGATGCCAAAAGCATGATTTATTTAAAGGGCATGCAACTGGATTTCCAGGATGGCTTGCAGGGAAAAGGCTTCATTTTTGTCAACCCGAATGCCACCTCCACCTGCGGATGCGGAGAGTCTTTCTCCATCACCTGACATCCCCGATGTTTGAAGAAATTTTGTTAATAACCCCCCTCACCCCCCCCCTTGTCAGGGGGGAGTTGGCCTGCAAGCAAACAATAAATGTCCGCATTCCAAACCCAAATTGAACAGGTGCGTAACCACAGCGGGTATTTTCTGCTTGCGGACCAGTGCATTATCTCGGCCAAGGGCAAAGACACTTTTTCCTTTTTGCAAACCCAAACCACAAACGATGTATTGCCCCTGCAAATAGGACAAGGGCAAAACAATGCCATCACCGACCGCCAGGCCCGACTGATCGCCAACTTTTCCCTCTACAAAATAGCGGAATATGAAGCCTTGATTCTGGTAGATACCGCACAAAAAGACGTATTGTTAAAACATTTGGAGAGTTTTCACTTTCGTGAGGACATTCAGTTCACCACTTTAGATCTCAGCCTGCTCGCACTCCAAGGCCCAAAAAGCTCCCTGATTTTGGAAAAGATTTTTGGCGAGCAACAACATGACATCGTGCAACAAGGTCTGGACGAAAACCGGGTGACCCGAATCATGAAAAATTTGACGGGAGAAGACGGCTACATCCTCTGCTGTAAAAACGGGGAAAATTTGCTTCAGGAAATTCTGCAATCGGGCACACCCCCAATAAAAGTCAATGAAACCGCCCGCGAAATCCTGCGCATCGAGGCGGGCATTCCTGTTTTCGGCAAGGATATGGATCAAAAAAACATCCTGCCTGAAACCGGATTGGAGCACACTTGTGTCAGCTACAACAAAGGGTGTTATATCGGGCAAGAAGTGATCGCCCGCATCAAGACTTACGGCGCTCCCAACTTCGCCTTGATGGGTCTGACTGTTGCAGGGTCAGACCTGCCACCTTTTAACGGAATTCTCCGGCTGGGGAATAAGAAAATTGGCACGATCAAGAGTTCGGTTCGCTCTGTCACCCTTAATAAAATCATTGCGCTTGCGTATATACACAAAGAACATCGAAGCCCGGATATGGACCTGGATGTGACCATCGATGACAAACCGTTCAAGGTCAAAACCTGTTTATTGCCTTTTTATCAGGCCCAGACGCGAAAGGACCATTCTAAAAAACTCCTGAATCAGGCTCTACAAATTTACAAGGACCAGGATGATCTGGATCACCCTATCTTGCTCCTGCGTGACGCTATTGAACTGGACGCAAAAAATGCCGATGCCTATGAAGCCCTGGGGGTTTTTCTTTCCAGACAAGATAAATTAGATGAGGCCATCACCCTGATGAAGAGGCTGCTAGAAATCAATCCCCAGGAAATCATGGCCCATAGCAACCTTTCGGTCTATTACATGAAACTGGGACGCATCGAAGACGCGGAAAACGAAAAAGCCGAAGCCACCGCCCTGCAATTTGAACAAGCCATTGAAAAGAATATGGCAAAAAAATTAAAGAAAAAAGAAGAGGAACAAAAAAAGAAAGAAATGGAAGATCGGCTAGGAATGTTTAAAAAAGTGCTTGAGATTGACCCGAAAGACCAAGTGGCAAATTTTGGTCTCGGGTCCATTTATTTGGAAACCGGACGATACCAAGAAGGACTCGAACCCTTAAAAACCCTCATCGAGGAATATCAGGATTATTCCGCCGCCTACCTGTTGCTGGGAAAAACCTGGGAAAAGCTCTCAAACAAGGAAGAGGCCATCGAGACCTATAAAAAAGGTATCGCGGCAGCATCAAAAAAAGGCGACCTCATGCCTCTCAAAGACATGCAAAATAGAATGAAGACTTTATTAAATCCCCCTCACCCCAGCCCGCTCCCTTGAAGAAAAACCTTTGCGTAAGTCGAAAAAGCTAAGCATACAACTTCCCCTCCCTTCATAGGGACTCAAGCCCGATGAGTTGAGGGGTTGAGCAGGGAGGGTTGGATTATGAATTTCATCAAAAAATCCACACCCCTCCAGGCCTCCCCTCATGAGAGGGGAGAGTCAATGAGAAACCCGGAGTTATACAAAGCTCTCCCTTGAAGGGAGTGAGCGACGGCTCACTTTTTTAAAAACCCCCAAAGATCAAACCCCGGCTGCAAAACCCCACGCTCGATGAGTTTCTGGTTGATGGTGACCCCATGATCCATCAAAAACCAGAAGCGCAAAAGAATTTTTTCTTCCACTGTGGTATACGCATCCTCCCATTCTGTGACAGACTGCTTTAAAGCAATTTTCTTGTATAAAGCAGGGGGAATCTGCAACCGCTTTTTTTTCACAAAGGTTTCATAGCCTTTTTTAAGGGTTGGCTGAAACTCCTTTCTGCTTATCTTGATCAATTCTGAAACGCTGGGAGCAGCTTCTTCGTGATATTGAAAATACTTCAGCTTGTAATATTGGTGAATGGTTTCCAGGCGAAAATAACAATGCAACTCAGAAACCTTATCCCCATAAACTTTTTCAAGGTAACTTCGAATCAACCCTTTCCCTTCCTGAAGCAGTATTTTGTTTAGCCTCCCTCTTTCGAACAAATGGATTCGTACCGTACTCAAATGCTTGGTGCACTGGTTCTCTATTTCACTTTTTAATTTTTCCGAATCGGGGGGAATGCGATACCAGGCGATTTCGCCACGAGCCACCTCCAAAGCAAGTTTAAAAGCTTCGCTGATCTGGTGACTGTTGAAACATTTTGCCTGCCTGGCAATGACATAAGAATTCTTTTTTGAAAACCCCAATTGCAAAAGGCTGTCCTCAAATACTTTCCGGCTCCCCATCAGGAACCCCCCTCGTTCCCGGATATGATCTTTGGCCTTCTCAACACCTCTCAAAGCAAGGCTGACATCACGCGGCAGTAAAACCAGGCCCATGGTGCCGGCAAAAGCATAAATTTCATCCAGGGTTTTATAGTTCAGTTTGTCTATGAAAAGAAATTTCTGGATATTCGCCTCGCTGAAACCGCATTCCTCAAAAATTTTTATTTTCTTGTATTTCACCTCTTCCCAGTATTTACGAGTCCCCTCTTTCTTCTTGAACTGAGATTCGATTTCCGCCTTGGCCTTGAAAAAATAACTTCGCAATAAATACCACTGGCTTTCCAAGGTGGACTCTATGATCCATGCATATTTGGGTGTTAAGGCAGTGAGTTTAGGATCTTCCAAAAGCTGGATCTCGTCGGTCGCTAAAATATAGTCCAGGAGTTCCAGGTGCCGCTCCAGCAGGAAAGGGTTGATCTGCTCAATAAATTTCCTGAAGGTAGTTTTATAGCGGCAGGCATCGAGCTCAATATTATTTTTCTCAACCCCGCCCTTTTTCTCCTCCAACCGCTTATGGATCAGGCGGGCACAATCTTTCTCAAATCCTGCAAATAATTTGTCACGTGCGGAAATATCCCTGATTTTGATTTGCTTGAGGCGACTGACAATGGAAGGGATTTTGGAAAAAAGTTCTTGATCGATTTCGCTATAAGAAGAGGCTAAAGAAAAATAAGTGTCCGCAACAAGCTCGTTCACGTAATGCAGCGAAGTGACATCCTTTTTGATCAACTCCTTGTACATATCGAAGTCGAGGGTTTTATCGCCCTTTTTACAATCACGGATATCGCTTAAAAATTCCTTTGCCCGTTTGCTTTCTTCAGGCCGTGAATAAGGGTCATTGATGACACTCAAAAACAGGTTTTCAGCATCTTGCAGCTCGCGTCTGGCAAGAAGCTCCAACCCTTGAGTCATTGAATCGTAGATAAACATCCTGTCCTCCGGCAATCCGACCAGCACTTTTGTGATGGTGTATTTCTAGATAAGTTGGCAGAATTGAATTTATAGCTCTGAAGGTACACTCCAGTTAGCATTTAGATGCTGATTCAATCGCACAGGATTTTAAAAAAAACTCAAATTAATGGATAACTCCGCCGCAAGTGGATGGGGCGCATCCAGTGTTATTTTAAACCGTGGGGAGTAAAACTCGGGAGCAAGGGCCAGAAGGATTGGCAGGAGGCATCAACAAAAAAACCCGGAAAGTGAGCATGGGCAACTCATCTCCGGGTTTTCACAGGGCATTGCCCTCTAAACTACAATATATCATCTCTATTTATTCGATAATTCAGCCTCGGGCACCAGCGTGACGCTGGACCCGGTGGGCAGTATTTTTGCTGACGAGGCAAAGGCCAACTCGACCCGAAGAGTTCCTGTTATCTGCCTCCGGCGGCTCGCCGGTCGCCAACAGCAATTTTTAGAGATGCCCTTTCTTATCGCGGTTCACACTCAGACGGCGCATTGGCGATCAAATCATTTTCCATACTATAAGATAAGGAACGATATTCCGGCTCTTCAACCTTGACCGGCTTGATATCCAACAGGAGGTTCTCATTTTTCAGGAAAATCGCCAGAATATCAACGATGTCCTTATAGAGCCCTCGCTCCGCCTTGCGAGATGCAAAAATACAAAACAGCGGGCCCCATCTACCGGTATGGTTTCGCATAAATTTCTTCATGCTACTGGTCAGAACATTGATGTTTCTTTCCTCATGGTCATTTTGAATGCCAAAAGCAGACCGAAAGCACATGAAAAACATGAACGCAAGTTCAATGGAAATATGATCCACCCTTTCCTTGGTTCTATTGCGGGGTTGCTCAAAACCAAAGGTTTCATAAAACCCCCCCAACTGGATCAAAACATCGGTTTGGGACTGAATACCACCCTCAGTACCGTACTGCATTTCATAAGGGGGACACTCCATGGAAACCGCATGTCCAAAAACCCTGACATATTCCTGCTGTACTTGTTTGACCGTCATTTTGGGCAAATACTTGTTAAACCCTTCAATGATAGATTTAACATGATTCCAGTCTTCTTCGTCTACAAGCGCAATATCCATGGGCTCAAGCAAAGACTTAGGTCTGAAAAATTTTCGATTCCAAGGGTAACTGAAAGCGCTGGAAAGGATGTCGTAAACACGCCCCCTGGCTAATTGCAGGGATATTCTTTCCTCTTTCAGTTCTTCAAGAGAACCCGTTTGCCCAAGTACTGCAAGCATTGGGTCGCCACCCGGTTTTGCATGACTTACATTGCCCATTTTAATCTCCTTAGCTGCGTATTAACCGGATTCCGGGTGAGGCCTTTATTGGAAAAGCCCCACCACGAAACCGGATTGATTCACGCTACTTTCTTGAGAGCGTCGCTCTTTAGATTGCACCCGGATGCTCTTCGGGCCGTACATAGAAAGGCTCTTC
>CAZEBI010000086.1:0-5827 GCA_964510355.1 uncultured Nitrospina sp.
GGGGAGCCTCAATGGACCCCTCTTTTACAAAGAGGGGCTGGGGTGATTTAGAAACCACTCGCGCAATATGCAGGCTAGCCGCTCTTGCAGACATGAAATATTTCGGTTTTTTTTTGAGAGAATCCTGCGGACGGACGGATGGACGGAAACTACATTTCTTCGGCGATGACAGATTTTAATTTGTTGCGCAATCTGAATACAGCTTTGGAGTGGATTTGCGAGACTCGGGACTCGGTGATGCCCAATACTTCCCCAATCTCCCTCATGGTAAGTTCTTCGTAATAATACAGAGAAATCATCAGGCGTTCTTTTTCCGGCAGAGTATCGATCGCCTTGGCAATGATTCCTTTGAGTTCGTTCAGTCTAAGTTGGGTTTGCGGATCCGCATCGCCTTTTCCCGCCAAACAATCGAGAAGACTTTTCTGTTCGCCGGATTCCTTGACAATGCCCAAGTCTTCCAGACTGAGTATGGGCATACTCTTGGTTTCATTTAAAGCGGCAAATAGTTCATCCAGGCTGATCCCCATTTCTTCGGCAATTTCATCATCTTCCGGCGGACGCCCGAGCTTATTTTGCAGTTTCTGTACCACCCCATCCATCGCAGAAGCTTTCTGCCTCACTGACCGGGGCACCCAGTCCATCGAGCGTAATTCATCGAGAATCGCGCCACGGACTCTAAACTCTGCATAGGTTTTAAATTTGGCTCCACGAGTCGAATCATATTTATCAATCGCATCGATCAGCCCCAAAACTCCAACACTGATCAAATCATCCACCTCGATATGGGGGGGCAGACGCATGGCAATCCGGTTCGCAACATATTTGACCATCGGCGCGTATTCCTTGATCACGGCCTCCCGGTTTTCTACGGAAATTTCAATTTCCTGAAGCATTCCCTGTTTATTTGCCATTTAACTATTTCTCTCGTTAAGCTGTTTGATCCAGCTGTGCCTCTTTATCAGGATCATTGTCGTCATTGACCCTATCCTGAATTCCAGCATCTTCATCTTCCTGCAAAAATAAATGCGCAAAACCCCAAACCAACCCACCAAAAATCAGGGCTCCAAGCCCTCCTCGAATCAGCCCGGTGATCACACGGCTTCCCATCAGAACACTGCCAATCGCTAAAAAGCCAAATGCCAGCAAAGCAAACGCAACGGCCATCTTTTGAATATTAATTGGATTCATTGCACTTGAAAAGCACTCCGCCAAAAATAAGGTTGATCTCCCTCACGCAAGAGAGGGTTGGGTTTCTCCTTGGAAATTTTTTCCGCCAATTCGTTGAGACACCCACTGAATTTAGAAAAAGGGTATAGCTCTAAAAATGCTTTTTGCTGTCGCACTGCCTTGGGCACATTCGGGTCATGCAAAATATAGCCCAGGTATTCGACAGAAACACCCTTAAGAAACCGATCCGTGACTGCTGTCAAATTACGATAAACCCCTTGCGCTTCACGCTCTGAACTTACCGAATTGATAACCAGTCTGAAATGTTTTTGCGCATGTTTATTATGAAGAATTTTCATCAATGCATAAACATCTGTCAGTGAGGTGGGTTCTGTGGTGGCAATGAGAATCGTTTCATGAGCGGCACTACAAAAATAAGTGACATTGGTGGAAATGCCGGCGCCGGTATCAAAAATCAGGTAGTCATAGCCCTGACTGACACGGTCCAACTCGTCCATGAGAAGCATTTTCTTTTCTGACTGCAACTGCGTCAATTCCTGTAGACCATCTCCGGCAGGCAAGACATGGATATCAGCAGGACCGCGAAGAATGATATCTTCCACATTAACTTCTCCAGCCAACACATGCCCGATATGCTTTTGCGGAACCAACCCTAAAAGGATGTCAATATTATTCAGCCCCAAATCGGCATCTACAACCAGCACCTTTTTTCCGCGCTTGGACAGGGCGTAAGCCAGGTTGACGACAAAGTTGGTTTTTCCAACACCTCCTTTGCCACTACTGACCGCCAAGACCCTCAGATTCGATCCGTCCATTTTTTCGTATGCTATTCTTTTTAAAGTAGTTGCCTGATTACCTGAAAACATGCCTTAATCCCTTAATTTATCTTGAAATCAGTTAAAAATCAAACTTATTACCCGGTCCGACCTGGCCACCTCCAGGTCTTCGGGAACCCGCTGACCGGAGGTGAAATAAGAAATGGGTAATCTGTTTCGTACCGTAAAATTAAATAAGGAGCCAAAACTCAAGCCCTCATCCAGCTTGGTAAACAAAACCCGATCCAGCCCCATGGAGGAAAACTGGCGATAGGTTGCTGTAAACAAGTTTTCCTGGGCGGTCACGCTGAGAACCAAATGGGTTTCCACTCCTCCCACCGCATCAAAAACCTCTTTCAACTGCCGGGAATAGTCTTTGTCCTGATGCGACCTGCCCGTGGTATCAATGAGTATGAGATCCTTGTCCGAGTGATCACTGACCCTGCGGCGCAATTCTTCCTTTCCTCCAGCCACTTCAACAGGAACCTCCATGATCTCCCCATAAATTCTCAGTTGGTCGATTCCTCCCAGCCGATAGGTGTCCAGAGAAATCATTGCCACCTTTTTGCCTCGGCGAAGAGCATATTCCGCCGCAATTTTAGCTACCGTAGTGGTTTTCCCCACTCCCGTGGGCCCGACAAAAGCAACTACTTTAGGTCCATAGCCACTTAGGTTGATCTCGCCCTTACAGGGAAGAACTTTTTTCATCAGGCTCATAACCGATTCTTTGCTGGAATCAACAGCCTTATTTTGCTCCAAGGCTTTTTGCAGAATTTTAGAGGCCAGTTTTTTATCCAGGCCACTTTCAACCATATAGGAATAAGTATCAAACTGGTGCGGCTTGAGGCCCATAGATTGTGCCTGGTCGGTCTGACTGAGAAGACTGAAAATCAGAGACTTCAATTGCTCATCACCCGTTTGCGCTAAAGATTTATTTTCCAGTTCACCGGCATCGGAAATTTGAACCTCCGGCGCAACAGTCGGGGAGGCATATTCCACAGCGGCGGTAATTTCCACTCGCGTTGCGGCCTTTCTTCCTGCTATGAGTGTGGGCATCTTGATAGAACGGGTGCTTAAAATAAGCGCGTCCTCGCCCAACTCCTGTTTTACATTTTGTAAGGCGATGGAATAATTATTCGCCGTAAATTTTTTAATTCGCATTTAAATTCACAATACCCAGGGTTTTGATTTGCACAGAGGGCGCCACCTCACTATGCGATATGACAATCAGGTCGGGAATAAAACGTTCCGTAAACTTTCGGATATGCATCCTCAACCCGGGGGAAGCCAGCAATACCGGCGATGTTTCAATATTGGGAGTGATTTTATCAATCACCTCTTTAAGCCGGGTCAAGAAGCGTTCTGCCACAGTCGGTTCCAGAGCTAAAAATGAACCCGTGTCGGACTTCTGGATGGAACCTTCAATGAGGTCTTCTATTCCCCTGTCCAGAGTCATGACCGAAAGCGTTCCGTCCGCCGATTGATATTGCTTGGTGATCGGCCGGGCCAACCCTTGACGAACATATTCCGTCAACACATCCGGGTCTTGCGTCAACGAGGCAAAATCGGAAAGTTTCTCCAGAATAGTTCTAAGGTCACGGATGGAAATTTGTTCTTTGAGCAGGTTCTGAAAAACTCGTTGAACCTTGCCGAGAGTCAAGGCATTAGGAATAAGCTCCTCAACCACCTTGGGATTCGTTTCTTTAAATTTGTCCAAAAGCGCCTGAGCCTCTTGGCGACCCATCAGTTCATGAGCATGCCGCTTGATCGTCTCTTTAATATGAGTGGTGATAACCGTTGCCGGGTCTACCACCGTATAACCGGCTACCTGCGCCTCCTGTTTCTTGTTGCTGGGAATCCAGATCGCAGGCAGTCCAAAAGTGGGTTCAGTGGTTTTTATACCTTCAATTTCTCGATCCGTCGTTCCCGGATTCATCGCCAGAGTCCTTCCCATCATGATGGAACCACGAGCCACGTCCACGCCTTTTATAAGAACTGTGTACTCATTCGATTTCAATTGCAGGTTGTCCCGGATATGTAAGGGCGGCACGATGAAACCCATCTCCAGAGCAAACTGCCGGCGAATGGATTTGATCCGCTCTAACAGTTCGCCATTTCGATCCGCATCAACAAGAGGAATCAGTTCATAACCCACTTCCAACTCCATGATATCCAGAGGAAGAATGGACTCCACCTTTTCAGGCAGCGGGATTTTGGCCTCGTCTTCCTTTTTACGCAGTTGCAGTTGTTCGGTTTTGTAATCGCCCTGAATTTTGAAATAGGCAATGGTTCCAGACAACAGTGACATCAAAATAAACGGGAAATGCGGCAAGCCCGGAATCAGGCCAAAGAAAAACAGAATTCCCGACGCGATGATAAATGCATAAGGCTGAGCCAGTAACTGCTTGATCAATTCACCCGGCAGGTTCTTGTCTGATGTAGCTCGTGTCACCACCAGACCGGCGGCGGTGGAAATCACCAATGCCGGAAGTTGGGAAACCAAGCCGTCCCCTATGGTCAATAGCGTATAAATCTGCGCCGCTTCGCCGGCACCCATGCCCTGCTGGAACACGCCAATCGCAAAACCGCCAATGATATTAACCAGAGTTATGAGAATACCCGCGATCGCATCACCGCGCACAAAACGAATGGCACCATCCATGGAACCGTAGAAATCCGCTTCACGTTCCAGATTTCTCCTGCGTGTACGTGCGTCCTGTTCGGTGATGAGCCCGGCATTCAGGTCTGCATCGATACTCATTTGTTTACCGGGAATAGCATCCAAAGTAAAACGAGCGGCAACTTCCGAGGTACGGACGGAACCTTTGGTAATAACAATAAAGTTGATCATCACCAGAATGAGGAATATGACCGTCCCGACCACATAGTTGCCACCCACAACAAAAGACCCGAAGGATTGAATCACCTGCCCCGCCGCAGCTTCTCCCTGGTCTCCATTTAAAAGAATGATTCGAGTCGAAGCAATATTCAAGGAAAGTCGCAGCAAGGTGACGATGAGTAAAAGCGATGGAAACACGGAAAACTCAAGTGGGCTGAGCATGAATACCGCCACCATGAGTATGATCAGTGAAAAAGTAAGGCTGAAAGAAAGAAGAAGATCCAGCACCATCGTGGGGATCGGCATCACCATGACCCCCAGAATCGTGACGATTCCCGCCGCAACCATCAACTCCTGCGGCTTGAGTGCAAAAAGTTTTAACCCTCCCGTTTGCGCCATAATCTTGTCCTTTAACCCTTCAAATCAAATCAAATCAAATCAAAATTTTGACACCACCACTGCTACAGATGGCGACCAAAAATGCTTTTAAACAAAGGTCTTGAAGTATTCCGCCTCTTTTTCAGAGAGGAAGAAAATCTCTTGCATCTCTTGATATCAGGGTAATTGCAAGGTTCATACCTAAGAGAAGTTTTTAAGTCTGTAAACATAGGCCAGAATCTCCGCCACTGCTTTATAAAGGCTGGCTGGAATGGCCTGCCCGACTTCCACCGTTTTATTCAAGGTACGCGCCAGGGGCTTGTCTTCCACCATGGGCACGCCGTGTTCTTTGGCAAGTTCTCGAATCCTCAGGGCAATGGGCCCCACGCCTTTTGCAACCACCGTGGGAGCCGCAAATTTATCAGAATCATATTTGATCGCAATCGAAATATGAGTCGGGTTGGTCACCACCACATCCGCATCGGGAACCGCCGACATCATGCGTTTTCGCGCCATCTCCATTTGCACTGTTCGGATACGCTGTTTGATTATCGGGTTACCGTCCGTCTCTTTTCTTTCGTCCTTTGTTTCCTGTTTAGTCATCTGC
>CAZEBI010000086.1:5857-11718 GCA_964510355.1 uncultured Nitrospina sp.
AATCGATCAAGGAAAGAAAAATCATGAGCAATAAAACTTGAAAAATAATTTCCAACGCAATAGATCCCATAAAAGAAAGGATCTGCCCCACCCCGAAACCCATCAAGGCGGGGATCTCTTCCCAATGCGATTTTATGGTGTAGTAGGAAACAACCGAAATGATCCCAACTTTAAAAAGGGACTTGAATAACTCCATCAAGGTGTTTTTTGAAAAAATCCGGCCAAAGCCGGTAAGCGGGTTCAGTTTATTAAACTTGGGAATCAAAGGATGTGTGGAGAAACGCAAACCACCGATCTGGACCAGGTTGGCCCCTGCCCCCGCCACCATAATGAGGAACAGGAAAGGACCGACGACCTTTAAAAATCCTTGCATGGAATTTTCGATGACTTTGTATAGCGAGTCAGTAGTCAGTTGCAGGGACCCGGACTCAGTGATCATTCCATGCCATGAACTCATCAGGTTGCGAGTGCTTGACTCTCCTAAAAGCATAAAACCAAAAAATGCCGCAAGCAGGATGAACGAAGAATTGATCTCACGACTGTGGGCAAAGTTACCCTTCTCCTCGGTATCGGTGATGCGCTTGGATGTGGGTTCTTCAGTTTTTTGGTCTTTATTATCTTCTGCCATCGCACCTTCTCGGGTTTATATTCCCTGTAAAAATCCTATGAACTTGGCAGGAAGCTCTTGCATCTCGCGCTGGACAAGAGCACTGAAAAAAGACATCGATATACCAACCATTAAAAGCCCTACCCCGATTTGCAGAGGAAAACCCACTATGAACACATTCATCTGTGGAACCGTTCTGGCCACCAGACCCATACCCACACTGAGAAAGAAAAGAATCGCCATAATGGGAGCTGCGATTTTTACTGCAGTCGTGAAAGTCCCCGAAAAAAGATGCAACATATATTCGGGAGTGATGCTGGCAAAGTTGACCTCCGCCGGGTTGATGATAAAAAAACTTTCTACAATTGCCTGAATGATGAAGTGATGCGCATCGGAAGCCAGGAAAATCAGGATCGCCAGAATATTATGCAACTGGGCAGTAACCGAAACCTGTGTTTCAGTTTGCGGGTCAATGACATTCACCACCCCGAAACCCATCTGGAAATCCACAACGGTTCCGGCAACCTGAACTGCCGCAAAAATGAGGCGGGCAATAAAGGCAATACCCAGCCCAATGGTCACATCGGCCATGAGGAAAATAGCCAGTTCAAAAATCCCCCGTGGCTCCGGTAAAGGCCGGTCTTGCACCAGCGGGAAAATCACGATAGAGATAAAAAGTATGAACCCGATTTTCATGGTCATCGGAACCTGCCGACTCCCCAACACGGGAACAAAAAGGATCAAGGCTCCAACACGGAAAAATACAAACAGGAATCTTTCAAACTCAACATAATTAAGATTGAAAATATCCATTACTGAATGTATTCAGGAAAGTTGATGAGAATTTTAGCGGTGAAGGAGATCATCAACTGCATCAACCAGGGGAAAAATATCAGGACCGACAAAAACACCGCCAGAATTTTTGGGATGAAGGTCAAAGTCAGCTCCTGAATGGATGTGACGGCCTGGAAAATTGAAACTGCAAGACCAGTTATCAACCCGAACCCCAACATGGGTGCCGATAAAAGCAGGGTGGTTTTGATGCTCTCCACCGCAAAATCTATAATAAATGCCTGGGTCATAAATTTTTATCCTCCAAAACTTCTGATCAATGAACCCACGGTCAAATACCAGCCATCCACCATCACAAACAACATCAACTTAAATGGCAGAGAAATTAAAACCGGCGGCAACATCATCATACCCATAGATAAAAGTATGCTGGCCACGACCATATCCAGAATCAAAAAGGGAATGTAGATCAAAAAACCGATCTGAAATGCCGTTTTTAATTCACTGATAATAAATGCGGGAATCAAGGCCTGAATCGATACCTCCTCCTCGCTGGCGGGCTGTTCATCGGTGAAATTCACAAACAAAGAGAGATCCTTATCCCGGGTTTGCTTTAACATAAAACGCTTTATGGGAATCTCCGCCTGTTTCAACGCATCTGTCTGGGATATTTCTTCATTCATATAAGGTTGCAAGGCATTTTGATTGATTTCTTCCCAGGTCGGCCCCATCACAAATAATGTCAGAAACAGGCCCAGTCCAATCAGAATCTGTGTTGGCGGGGTTTGTTGCGTTCCCATCGCCTGCCTAAGAAACGACAATACGATAATGATCCGGGCAAAGGATGTGGTCATGATCAGAATCGATGGAGCCAGCGTCAGGACCGTGAGCAGGAATAGAATCTGTAAAGCACTGGAAAGTTTATCGGGTTCATCCACATCCTCCATTCCGAATTGAATGGAAGGAAGCTGTATCGCTTCAGCGGGGACAACCCAAAAAATCCCGAGCACCGTGAGGAGTGAAAGTAAACTGATTTTTTTCATATTCATGCTCTTGCGGTTTTAAACCGGCTCATTTGTTGTTTGATCTGTGCCGTAACATCGGCTACGGATTTATTCTTATCGTCTTTATCAGTGCCGGAAGACGAAAACTGTTTCATAAGGTTTGAAAATTGGCCCGCACCCTTCCCTGCTGGTGATCCGGCCTCTTGCGCATTTGCCATATTCCAGTTCAAGCCACTGCCGCCTTTTCCTCCGGAAGATTTAATTTCTTCTATTTTTTCCGGGTCGGTAATACTGGTGAGTAATGCGATATGATCCTGAGACATTCCAAGTACCAGCACTTCCCCTGCGACCTCAACCAGGACAATGTTCTTTTTGGGGGCCAAAAACCCACTGCCCAGAACATTTACCAGCTTTTGTCCTCCTCCAAATACGGTGTTTTTCAATACATATTTTTTGAAACCAAAAAACAGCAGGAATATCAACCCAAGAACCAAAGCAAGCATGGAAAACATTTTCATGCCAGAGGGAATCAACTCAATAGGTTTTCCTGTTGAGCGAGAATCGGAAAAACTGAGGTTCGCCTTTGTTGCGAAGCGGTTATTTTGGGGTTTTTGTGTTTCCGTTTTTGAACTTGACTGGGCGGCCTTTTTAATCCGCTCAACAACCGGCTCCACTCCCATTCCAGCGCGGACCACCTTAATATTCTTAACCTTGCTGGTTTGTTTTTCTTCAGGTGTTGATATTTTTTTCACCTCGGTAGCAACTCGGGGTTGCTCTTTTTTCTGCGCCTTGATTCTTCCAGCAGCCCTGGCCAAAAATTGCGCCAACTCATCCCCATTCATCAGGTCAGCGGATTTTTGACTTTCAACAACGGGTTCATGGTTGAGAGCAGGATCGGACCGGTCAAGACGGACAAGTACAAAGCGTCCCTGCCGGACGAGACGGAACCGATCACGAATATCAACAGAACCCTCTTTTTTAAGGAATCGAATCCGCAGGGTTTCCGCATCAAACTGCGCGGCAAATATCTTTGTGGTAGCAAAACTGTCAGCAGGAAAATATTTTTTAGCAGGCTTTATAAAAGCAAGGGGGAAGTCGATTTGAACCGACTTGTCGAAAAATACCGGGTCTTTATAATCACCAACGGGTTTCTCGAACTCGAGCCGGACAATAAACCCATTATCCACTTTACTAGTGGTTACATTTTTTAAAAGGTTGAGGGAATCCCATTTCCCGGAGGCACCCGCCAAAGTGGTGAGAGCAAATAGAAAAACCCCAACCAGAAATTGAATTCTTAAAGCACGTTTCATTTTCAGCACCCTTGCTTGTTTTAAGTTCAGTCAAAAAACCGACAGTTTTTTGTCTCAAAACAGTTAGATTGCAAAGGCCGTACCTAAAAAATGAATTCCAGGCAATTGTGTGTTTTTTCTGTTTTTTTTGTGCAACAAGATGGCAGGATAAAAATAGTAACAATCTACCGGGCAGGGGAAATCAGAAGGAGAACATAAAACCAGCGCTATAATTCGGCTGGTTTTATGCCAGGGACTGCACGCGCTCCATGGGTGAAACGATATCGGTCAGCCTCACACCAAACTTTTCGTTGACGACCACAACTTCACCGCGGGCTACAAGCTTCTGGTTGACCAGGATTTCCAAGGGATCGCCCACCAGCTTGGTCAGTTCGATCACCGACCCCTGCCCCAATTGCAAAAGATCGTTGATCAGCATTTTACTTCGACCCAACTCGACAGTAACGGTGAGAGGAATATCGAGAATGAGATCCAGGCTTTTGGTTTCACTGCCAGAGGGTGTGGGGTCACCCATACTTTCCGCATCGTCATCATCCTCTTCCGTCGCATCAATATCGTCTAAAGCTTCAAAATCTTCTTTTGCGGCTTCATCTTCCATAATCTTATCCTTCCCTTTCGATCACTTCTGTTATTTGTACCGCTTTGTTTCCCCGTGAAACACCGGGAAAACCTTTAAATTTCGGGTTTTGTTCCACTTTCATGATTAACGGATCGGTGACATCATTGTTCAGCATAAGCGTATCCCCCACCTTGAAATTCATAAGATCCTGAGGGGTGATCTCTGTCGAACCCAGTTCGGTGATCACTTCAACTTCAGTATTTAAAAGCTCTGTCCTGAGCCTGCGAACCCAAACCTGATCCACTTCTATTTCTTCACTCTGGAACTGGGCTTTAAGTTTGGGAATCACCGGCTCAATAGCCGCATAGGGAAGACAAATTGTCAGCGTCCCGGAAATATTCTCCATTTCAATTTCGAACAGGATGACCAATACGATATCGGCCGGGGGCACAATCGCCGCAAACTGCGGGTTGACTTCCGAACGAACAAAATTTGTAGTTACCGTATGCACAGGCCGCCAGGCTTTTTCCAAGTCATCCAATGCACTCAAGACAACGCTCTTGGTCATTCTGATTTCAATAGCACTGAAATCTCGCCCTGTGATCTTGGCCTCTTTGCCACCGGACCCACCAAAAAAAGTATCGACTACCGCAAAAACCAGTTTGCTTTCAACAACGATCAAACCATGACCGCGCAAAGGTTCCATGCGGAAAATATGCAAACTCGAAGGCACGGGAAGCGACCTGAGAAAATCCCCAAACTTGATCGTATCTGTAGAAACCGTGCTGACATCCACGGATTTACGCATCAAAGTGGAAAACGTATTCCGAAACAACCGGGAAAACATCTGGTTGATGATGTCCAGAGTTGGAAGCCGACCACGAATGATTTTTTCCTGGCTGGTAAGGTCGTAAGGGACTACCCCGGAAACCTCTTCAGGTGCTTCATCCGTTTCGGTCTCGACTTCACCGTCTCCGACACCTCTTAATAGGGCATCTACTTCGCCCTGGGATAAAACCTCACTCATAACTGACTCACCCCTGTTGAATGATCTCTATATAATATCACTGAATAATAAATTCGGTAAAATATGCATCCTTAACATGCCCCACTACCAGAAACCGATTCACACGGGTAGTGATCTCATCCTTGAGCTTGAACTTGCCCTGAACGGAATAGACATCCTCAAAAGCCTTACTGCTAAGCAGGACCAAAATAGAATCGGTGACTTTCTGGATATTTTCTTTCAGCTCCACATGCACTTCCGGGGTGCTCAACTCCAGGGAAATGGTCACTTTAAGGAAACGCTTGCCTTCACTCCCGGCCAAATTGACAACAAATGGGTCCATCGGAAACATGACACCCAGGTTGAGGTCTTCTTCCGCTGGAGCCTCCTCTTTACCTTCTTCGCCTTCAGCCGGCTTTTCTTCAACCGGCTTTTCCTGGAAAAAGTTGGTATACGCGTAGTATCCACCGCCTCCCAATACCAGCAGACCGACTACGATACCTATGATCATGCCCATAGGTTTTTTGCCACCCGTCGCTTCCGCCGCTTCCAGTTCTTCTAGTATATCCTCGTCTTCTGCCAT
>CAZEBI010000087.1:0-11684 GCA_964510355.1 uncultured Nitrospina sp.
GTTTAACCTTTGTCTCGTGCCCTCAAAAGGGGTAGGGGCATATGACCAAAGGTGATTGATCCCCTCAAATCTTTTTTCTCCTGAATTTTTCCATCAGGGAGCTTTATTTTTCAAAAATGGATGACTGGACCTATTGCGTACAAACACTGCCAAAAGTTAGCAGAACTTTTGCGCTCAACATATCCGTTTTAAGGGGTGAACTGCACCGCAGCATTCTCGTTGCCTATCTTTTTTGCCGGACTGTGGACACAGTGGAAGACGCGGCAAAACTGGACCCAAAAATAAAAATCGAACTCCTCATGGAGTTTTCGCAGTTGCTCGAGGACCGGGATTACCGCGAAAAGCATCTTGTTAAGTGGGTTGGCGAATGTGCCGCAGTCGATGGCAGTTCCACTGACCTGGACCTTCTCAACCAGATCCACCGAGTGTTCAATGTCTTTGACTCGCTCCCCAAAAACCATCGAGACCAGATCATTCCTTCTGTTGTAAAAATGGCAAAGGGTATGGCATTTTTTCAAAGCCGTTTTCAGTTTGGCGAAATCACTCCGCTGGGAAACATACAGGATCTGGAAGAATATTGTTATTTTGTGGCAGGAGTCGTGGGAGAAATGCTGTGCAACCTGTTTTTCCAGAAACTGCCGCATTTATCAGAAACAGCACGCAACACGATGCGCCAAACTGCCGTCTCTTTCGGGCTCGGCCTGCAGATGACCAATATTTCCAAAGATATTATTGCCGACCGAAACAGAGGCTGGTCGTATATCCCCAAGAGCATCATTTCTGAAAAAGGTTTGACCGTGGATGAATTTCATTCGGGAGCGTCCATGGACAAAAACCTGCAAATCCTGGAAAGCTTGCTGCGTAAAACCAATGGCCATCTGCACGACGCCTTGAAATTCACTCTAGCCATCCCCAGAACTCAGATCGCTCTGCGCCTGTTTTGTATCTGGCCTTTATGGATGGCCGTTAAAACCGTGTCCGTACTGCATAACAACCCTGAGTTACTCAACTCAAACGCTCAGGTAAAAATTTCTCGTAGCACCGTAAAACGCATATTATTGGGAACCCCTTTTATCGCAGGGTCCAATAATCTTTTAAAATATTTCTTTAATAATATTATCCACGATAACGCGTTTCGCAATCCTCCCGCCTTTGATCTGGAAGGGTTGCAGTCGCGTTTAAAAAAAATTCCTCTGGATACCTTTAACACTTAAAATCATTCATCATCATGCCTGACTCAAAAAGATTTATAGACAATCAGAATGGAACCATAACCGACACCCAAACCACGCTCATATGGATGCGTGAGGACGGATGGCAAAAAGAAGGTAGATGGTTCAGCTGGGATGAAGCCAAGCAATGGGGCATTGATCTGGGTTGCCTCCAGTTCGCCGACCTTCGAGACTGGAAATTACCCACCGAAGACGAAATCCTGACCTTATACAACCTTGAGGAAATCAACAAAGATAAATACGGCAACGATATTCACCTGGAAACTATTTTCCCCGCAGGACCCCAGGCGACCGTCTGGCTGAAAAGCGAGCAAGGTCACGAGGGATCGTTGTTCGATTTCAAGAATGGGGAAATACGCCATTTACATAAAAGTAAAAGTGGGCGGATGTCTGTGCGTCTGGTAATCGGAGAAATCCCCAGACCCACCCGTTCGTAACATTACAGGGTGCAGATGAAACCTTTCCCTGTTATCATCATCTAATCCAAATCAAGGGGGGTCTTTTTGAATAAAAACAGGCTTATTTCTATCGCCGGAGGGTTTTGGTGTGTTGTGGGGTTGTTTCTCATCGTCCGCGGCTTCGGCTTGTATCAACTCGCGGACCAGGAACAACACTCGACTCAAGTCGCCATCATCCTTTCCGCAATCGCCGCCGGGCTGATCGGGTTGATTAAAGGGAAATTTGTATTGAGCAAAACCGCCCGGAAAAATAAAACCCGGATTCATGAACTGGAGGACCCGGTACATATCCATCAGATATTTGCCAAACCCTTTTATTTTTTGATCCCGATGATGATGGGCCTTGGAGTCCTGTTACGCTCCTACAATGAGTACCTGGGGGGGTATGTCGTCGTTGCCGCAATTTATTGTGGTATAGGAATGGCCTTGATCGTTTCCAGCCGCGCCTATTGGGCGCCGGCTCCGGAAAATTCCTGATAAAACAGCATATTTAAAGGCACTCTTAAATGAAAAATTTCTTTCTCACCCTGCACATGATATCCATGTGCCTTGTCATCGGGACGTTGTTTGTGCAATCGCTTTCGGTTGTGCTGCGCTTGCGCCTGAAAACTGCCGAAGAAGCCGAGGGCTTAAGAAAAACTCAAAACCGGATTCACAAATTCATCTACTATCCCATTTTAGGGGTGACCCTCATTTCAGGAATGGTGCTTGCCGTAAAGACCGGAGTTTTTTCCGAATCCCAATGGATCTACTGGAAGTTAGGACTGCTGGTTGTTCTGATCGCGCTCGGCATTCAAAACGGTAAACAGATAAAAAAAGACAGCTTGCCAAAAAAATACGCAATGATGGTGCATATCGCCATTTTCATTGTCGGCGCGTGCATGATCTATCTCGCCACCATCAAACCCTTTTGAAAAAAAATTCCCTGCCATGGATATCATCCTCACCCTGGTTGCCAGCGTCCTTCTCATCATAGGTTTTTTTGTGATTTGCCAAACCGTCGATGATGACGAGGACGATGAGGAAGAAGATGAAACAAACCAGCGTGACGCTGGACCCAATGGGCTATGACCCTATCTGGTGGGCAAAGAGTCCTCTCGGCTTAAAAAGTTCCTGCTATTTTCCTCACCCCCTCACAGAGAGCCTTGCGTAAGTTGATAGAGCAAAAAGGCGAGATGCTTCGAGAGCCTCTCAGCATGGCGACTGCGGGGGTTTTGGGGTGCCCCTCCTGAGCTTGTCGAAGGATAAAGGGTTATGCAAAGGTCTCCTTAAGAGTGAGCATAGAGCCAATGAACCGTAGTTTTCGCAGACTGGAAAAAAAAGCCGCTTCCTGCCGCTTATGTCCCGGCCTTGCCGATCAACCCGCTATCTTGAGTTCCGCCAACGGTTCATTGAGCGCCAGAATCGTTTTTGTAGCAGAAGCGCCTGGCAGATTTGGCGCAGGTCGTACCGGAGTACCATTTCAAGGCGACCGGTCCAGCAAAAATTTTGCAACCCTGCTGGATCATATCGGATTAACCCGTACCGAGGTTTTCATCACCAATGCCGTCTTGTGCAACCCGCTTGAGAACGGCAATAACCGCAGGCCCATTGCAGGGGAAATTAAAAACTGCTCCTCATTTTTAAAAAATTCTCTCGACATTATCCGGCCCAAGGTCGTGGTCACTCTTGGCACCGTGGCCCTGCAAGCTCTCAACCTTATCCTCGGCACCCGCTTTCAATTAAACCAGAGCGTTGCGCAACCTCTGCCAACTCCAGATTTTATTCTGTTTCCCCTCTATCACCCCAGCCCCAGAGTCACCAACTGGAAACGCCCCATGATCCAGCAGAAAAAAGATTTCAAAAAAATACCCGCAACTGGGCGTGGGGCCAATGGGCAAGAGTTTGATTGCGCCGAGACAACTACTCTCTAGTCAGTCAAAGCAATTGCCGCTGGCCGGGGGTTGACAAGTCTGGAACCGGATTTTATATATAGTAAAGAGGAACATATATTCAAAAAAAAGGCTCATCATGAATTACAACCATCCCAGCTTTTATTCCCGGAGCCACACGAAGGTGACACAGGGAACATTTATCTTTGGCTGTATTCTGTTTCTCCTTGCCGTCCTTATTTTTGCCTACCCCACGCTGATCGCTTACTTCATCGCCGGGGTAATCCTGCTGGCCGGAATTTTTGTGCTGACCGTGGCCTGGAAACTCTGGCGGTTGCGTGAATATTTTCCCCATCTGAAAAACAGGGAAACCCCTATCCATAAAAATTACCGGATGCGATCCATTTATTTCAGGTGGGTGGCGTGAACTGCAGTCGGGTAAATGGCATTGACAAAGATTGGAGCCGAATCACCCTCGGGTGCTGGCAAATCGCGCCCAGCGGAGGATGGGGAGATATCTGCCCGCCCAAAGATGCCGAGCAAGTCGTGCAGTCCGCACTCGATCACGGCATCACCGCTTTCGATACCGCCGAAGGTTATGGCGATGGCGAATCGGAACGCAGGTTAGGCAAAGCCCTGGGTACGAAAAAAGATTCCGTCATCATCATTTCCAAAATCTGGCCCGATGCCGAACTGACTCTCAAATCCTATCAACACTGCCTCGAAAATTCCCTGAGAGCTTTGGGCCGCGATTATATCGACCTTTACCTGATCCATTGGCCGGGAAATTATTTCGATAACCGTGACAAAAGTGCCCGGCTTGCCGAGATCATGAACACGCTCAAAGAAAGCGGAAAAGCCACCACAATAGGGCTCTCCAA
The DNA here is from genome assembly GCA_964510355.1 of uncultured Nitrospina sp. Taxonomy (GTDB): domain Bacteria; phylum Nitrospinota; class Nitrospinia; order Nitrospinales; family VA-1; genus LS-NOB. Next base: position 4,443 of record CAZEBI010000087.1, read on the forward strand.
TTTTCAGTCTCCCGACTTGACCCGACTGGGAGATCAACTCAAAACATTTTCCATGAACGAAGTTCCCTACAGCCTGTTAGACAGAGCTTATGAAGGAGATAGCCTGGACCTTTGCAAAAAAGCCAGTATTGCTTACATGGCATTTTCTCCCACGGCACAAGGCCTGCTGGCAAGACCCATGCACCCGGAAGACCTGAAAATACCGACCCGGAAAAACCATTTTCTCTATCAAAATAAGGTCTACCCGCACGCAAAAAAAGTCTGGCAAACCGTGCAGGATATCACCGGTGAACTAGGCTGTAAACCGGTACAGGTGGCGCTGGCCTGGGTGCTTGAACGCGACAATATTTTCACCGCCATAATGGGGTCGCGAAAACCCGGGCAAGTCGCCCAGTTTGCGCAAGCCGTCAAACTGTCGACCGGTCAACTGCAACGCCTGACGACAGCCAGCGATGCGTTTCCCATGGTCAAAAAGGGACATTAGAATGAGCGAAGATTGGGAAAAACCTTTAGAAGGTGACGGCCTGACCCTGGGCCCCGAAGAAACTCTGCAAAGGGAAATCGAAAAATCCAAAACCCTCAAAGTCGACCGTCTGCGCCTACGAAACGAGATCGAACAACTAAAAGCCCAAACAACCGACCTTGCCAGAGAAAATCAGCGGCTAAAGGAAAGACTGACAGCGCTGGGGGAAAACCCTTCGACCGAGCCTGAGAAGGCGAGCCTGTTCCCGCGAAAACTCCTGATTTTTGCCCTGGTTTTTAGTTTTCTGACCCTGCTTTGTTTCATACTCCGAAACGGAGTCGCTCCCTAAGGGAATGGAAAATAAGGGAAATTTCTGCTAAAATCCGCCTAAGCTGAAGAAATATTGAATCTTTATGCCGATTTTCACCATCCTATAACTGCAATTAAGGCCATAGATTTCGCCTGATTCCTTAATTAAAGTGAAACAAAAATTTTCGTAAAACTGCCCAATAACTATCAACAACTATTGAGAGGAAGACCATAATGTGGGTATTTGAATTTTTTCATGTAATTATCGGAATTTTATGGATCGGGTTGCTGTACTTTTTCAACCTGGTTCAGGTGCAGTCCATGCCTAAAATGGTTGAGGCGGGTGCCGCCAAACCTTATACACAGATCATTTTGACCCGCTCCCTGTTTTTGTTCCGCCATGCGGCGTTGTGGACGGTCATCTCCGGCATCGCCTATTACATGGCGGGTCGTGGAACCGTTCAAGGAATTCCCAGCCCTGAAATCATGGTCGGCATGTTGCTCGGTATCATCATGGCGGGTAATGTCTGGTTCATCATCTGGCCGAACCAGAAAAAAATCATCGCCGGTGAACTCGAAGGCGATGCCCTGACCAAAGCAAAAAGAATGGCCTTTCTCGCCAGCCGAACCAATGCATGGCTCTCCATCCCCATGCTGATCGGAATGATCGCCGCAAACCACGGCGGCATCATGTTCTAACCGGCGAGCCGCCGGTGGCAATAGGTCAGAACGTTTGGAGCGGACTATTGCCATTGCGCTTCTATATAAGTTTTCAGAAATTCCCCCTGACAAGGGGGAAGGGTTTGCATTAAAAGGGTTCGTCCACTGTCAAGGGGACGAACCCTTTTTTTGTGACGCAGAACCATAAACTTCAAATCCCCCCGACCCCTGTGGTATTTCTTCCTCTGCTTTCATGCTCGGAACGGGTACTTCGTGGAAGGGGGAGCCTTAATGGACCCCTCTTTTACAAAGAGGGGCTGGGGTGATTTAAAAACCTCTCGCGCAATATGCATGTTAGTCATCCTCTACCCACAGCACCCCACGAACTACCCACCCCAGCCCAACATTTTTGATCAACATACACCCAAATTGACAATTTCGGATCACTGAATTAAGCTGAGCACTCCGAGCTCCGAGTAATGAACATCTTTCTTATGAAAAACCAAATAAAAAAACAGAATCGTTCAGCTTCTAGACCCTGCACACTCTGTCGATGTTTTGAGTCGGGGAATAAATATCGGCTTAATGGTGCTGATATTTCTTAATGTGTTAACAGTCATCCTCGAAACTGTTCCCAGTTTGGCAAATACCCATGGCCCTTACCTCAAAACGTTTGAAGTCTTTTCAGTTTTAGTATTCACGGTTGAATATGCGTTGAGATTGTGGGTTTGTAATCTGAACTCCCAGCATACGGGGATCAAGGGAAGAATAAAGTTTATGCTTAGCCCGCTGATCTTAATCGATCTTCTGGCAATACTCCCATTCTATCTCCCCATGCTAATCCCTTATGACCTGCGATTTCTTAGAATTCTTAGGTTGATCAGAGTATTCAGGCTTTTAAAACTTGCCAAGTACTCAAAGTCCTTGCAACTACTTGGAAGAGTATTCATTAACAAGAAAGAAGAACTCGTAGTAACTTTTACCGTTGCGATTATCCTATTGACTCTCGCATCCAGTATCATCTACTTCATCGAAACCAATTCTAAATCGGGTTCATTCACCAGTATACCAGAGGCGATGTGGTGGACTGTTGGAGCAACTACGAGGTTGGGCGTTGGACCAAACCCCACGACAGCGGTTGGGATGGTCTTTGCTACATTGATTGCGCTTTTGGGCTTAGGAGTATTTGCCCTTCCTGCCGGGATTCTTGCCTCCGGTTTAATCGAAGAAATAAAAATTAAAGACTCCAACAAAAAATCAACTTGTCCAAAATGCGGAGAAATTTTTAAAGATATTTAAATAAAGCCCACCTCATTTAATGCGCTCAAAAATATAAGCGGCACAATGGACCATGACTAGCTGGGTCCAGCGTCACGCTGGTCACGCCTAGTGGTTATTCTGTGGTCAAGGCTTCCATGGGGTCGAGGTTGGCGGCTTTGATGGCGGGGAACACGCCGAATAAAACTCCGAGCCCGGTGCAGGCCCAACTTGCGACCCAGATGGAATTCGCATCGAGGATCAGCGTCCAGTGGCCCCAGTGAACCAGCCCCAACGTCAACCCGACACCCAGAACGATCCCCAGTCCACCGCCCAGAAACCCAATGATCAATGATTCGAAAAGAAACTGATGGATGATATCGCGTCGCGTCGCGCCCACGGCTCTTCTTATGCCTATTTCGCGCGTACGTTCCTTCACCGATATCAACATCACCGCTAAAATACCGATGCCGCCTACCAGCAAAGATATCGCCGCCACCCCGACAATCAGTTTGGTAAACATTTCGGTGGTTTCGAGTTTCAGCTCTTCGAGATCCAGTTGGCTGATGAGGGTGAAATCGTCATCACGGTCATCGGTGAGCCTGTGACTTTGGCGCAGGAGTTCGCGGATTTGTTCCGAAGCTTTGACGATATTTTGCCGCGATGAAACGCGGACAAAAATTCGGGTGATATGGGTTTGATTGACGATCCGGCGCATATAGGTTGAAATGGGGATCAGTATCAGGTCGTCCTGATCCAGGCCATTGGTGTCCACGCCTTTGGGCTCGAACACGCCGATGATTTTAAAAGGAATAAGATGCAGTTTGATGACCTGCCCCAGCGGATCTTCTTCGCCAAAAATATTTTTGACCGCTGTCATTCCTATAATGGCAACACGGTTGGCGGTTTTGACATCCCTTTCAGAAAAATACTCACCGCTTTGTAAATAATAGTCACGGATAGCTATAAAGTCGCGTGTGGAACCGGCAATGCGGGTTTCGGCGGAGTTATTGCCAAACTTTGCCACCATGCTTTTTTCTTCAAAAGGCGCCACGCTTTCCACCTCACCAATTTCTTCCAGAATCCGCTGCGCATCACGAACGCTCAAGGTGGTCACATTGCCAGTCAACCGAAGCCGTCCACCGCGCCGTTTCATTTCTCCGGCATTGATGGTGACAAGGTTTTCTCCCATCCCGGCGATGACATCCATCACCTCCTGTTGCGAACCTTTGCCGATGGCCACCATGACGATCACCGAACCTATGCCGATCAACACACCCAGCGATGCCAGAAAGGTGCGGGTCTTATGCGCCAGCAAAGCCTTGATTGCTATCAAAAGGGAGGAAAGCATATCATTGCACTCGAATGGATTCTTCCGGGCTCAATAACGCCGCCTTGCGGGCGGGGTGAATCCCGAATATCAAACCGATCAGGGTGCAGAACACGAACGACAGGATAAACGGCTCCACCGTGATATGAGTGGGGAGGACATCGAACCGTTTTAGCCCGAATGAAATAGCCAGCCCCAGCCCCACTCCCATGACCCCTCCCAACATGGAAACCAGGATCGACTCGAACAAAAACTGAAAAGTGATGTCAGACCGGCGCGCACCAAAACAACGGCGGATACCAATTTCGCGCACCCGTTCGCGGATGGATACCAAAAGTATATTCATGATAACGATTCCGCCAACCAGTAGCGAAACCGTTGAGATCAGGATCAGCATACGGTTGAGAGCCTGCTCCGATTCGGTCACCCATTGCATGATGCCTTCGGGAGTGATGAAACGAAAATCATCGGCGGCGAGAACCGAAAGGCCGTGGTTGCGGCGCAAAACCTGGCGCACGGTTTCCATGGTTTCGGGGACTTGCGAAGGGTAAAGAGTAACGACCTTGATGCTGTGAAGATGCGTCTCATGCGTCAGGCGAGTCATGGAGGTGGTCAGCGGAATCAGGGCACGGTCATCCGGGTCGTACCCGCTTTCGGTCATGCCCTTTTCTTCCAGCAGGCCGATCACTTCATAAAACTGATTTTGCAGACGCACCATTTTGCCAATAGGATCTTTGCCTTTAAACAGTTTTCGCGCGGGCGTTGCGCCCAGCACCACCACGCGCTTTTTACGGTCCAGATCGCTGTCGGATAAAAAATCTCCATCCGTCATCTTCCAGCCCCGCGCCAACTGCCAATCCGGTGTCACCCCATAAACCCGGGTGTTGGTGAATTCCTTTTTATTGATGATCCGCATGCGTTTTCTCTGGCGCGGCACCACCAATCGCACAGTGGGTAGCGCGAGCAGGTCTTCGGCATCCTCAAGGGTCATGCTGACCGTATTTTTTGAGCGTGCAAAAAACATTCTTCCCGCACCGGCGATCACCGAGAAAGATTCCGGACCAAACCCCATATTAGCAATGCGGCTGAGAACCTTGACCTTGATGCCATCGCCGATGGCCACGATCACCGTCAAAGAGGCGATGCCGATCATCACGCCGAGAGTCATGAGAAACGTATTGCCTCGGTTTAGGCGTAACCCGCGCAGGGCCTGCCCAAGATTTTTAAATATTCGCATACGCGGTCTCGCAAAAATGGACTTACAGAGCTAGAGTTTTTTCTTTGGCATCGCTGTCGGAAGCGATTCGTCCGTCACGGATAGAAACAATGCGTCCGGCATGTTTGGCCACCTCCATATCATGGGTGATGAGCACAATGGTCTTGCCTTCCTTAACAAGGCTATCGAAGGTGTTCATGGTTTCTCTACCATTTTTAGAATCGAGGTTTCCCGTGGGTTCGTCCGCGAGAATGATTCGCGGATCATTGATGAGCGACCGTGCGATAGTGACTCGTTGCTGTTCACCGCCTGAAAGCTGTCCCGGTGTATGATGCAAACGGTGCTCCATCCCTACTTTGGCAAGCAATTCTCTGGCCTTCTCCTTGATATTACTCGGCGGCCGTTTTGCGTACACCAAAGGCAGGATGACGTTTTCCAGTGCCGTGACTCCGGGAAGAAGATGAAAAGCCTGAAACACAAAACCAATTTTCTCGTTGCGGACACTCGAAAGCTTACGGTCGTTCAATTGACCGACCTCTTCTCCATCGAGAATGTATTCCCCGCTGGTGGGCTGGGACAAGCATCCCATGATTGCCATGAGCGTGCTTTTCCCCGCACCGGAAGGGCCCATGATGCTGATATAATCCCCTTCCTTGATATGAAGCGTCACATCATTAAGAACCCGGGTTTCAAAACCAATATTCCGGTAGCTCTTGCAGATGGAATTCATTTCAATGAGGTTCATCGCCGTCGCCTTCTGTCGGGTCGTTTTTTAGATTTATTGGGAATGCCAACCGCGTCTGCGTCTTTTAACCCAGAGACCACTTCGATTCTGCCGGCATCGCGCCAGCCCAACTCAATAGGTTTGTCTTCCAGTTCACCGTCAACTTGCATGACAGTGAAAGTTTTTTTACCCACGCGCTTGACCGCTTTTTTCGGCAAAGTCAGGACATTTTTTCGCGTCCCGGTAGTGACCACGACATTCGCCGTCATCTCGGGCCGCAGTTTTGCGACCTTCTTCTTTTCAATATCCAGAATCACTTCATAGTTCACCACATTATCCTTGATCACCGCCTTGGGGTGAATTTCGCGCACCTTACCATTGAAGAACCGGTTGGCGTAGGTATCTACGGTAAACTTTGCCTTTTGCCCCACCTTGATTCGCCCTATATCCGTTTCATCGACAAAAACCGTGACTTCCAGTTTACGCAGATCAATCAGCGTGACAAAGGTCGGGGCATTGAGGCTTGCCACCACCGTTTCCCCTTCCTGTGTGGAGACAAACGCGACGATGCCGTCGATGGGAGCCGTGATGGTGGCATAAGTAAGCCGGATCTCTTCTTCCTTGAGGGTTGCCTCGGCTTTGTCGATCAGGGCCTGCGCCAGCCGGCTGTCATTTTGCAACTGGCTTTGTTTGAGCTTTAACTCTTCATTCCCCAGATTGATCCGGGCTTTTAACACTTCCAGTTTTTCTTGTGCTTCATCCACAACGGTGGTGGAGACAAAACCTTGCTGGTTGAGTTCCTGATTGCGCTCCAGCATTTTCTGCGCCAGTTTGACCTGAACCAGCAACTCACCAATTTCTGCCGTGGCCTTGTTGATCTCCAACGGACCCTCGGCGAGTATTTTCAGTCGCCGGGCATTTTCCGCATCCAGCTCGGCCTGAAAACGCGCCACCCTGGAGAGCAAATCTTCATGCTCGATGATGGCGATGATTTCCCCGGCGCGAATGAAGTCGCCTATTCTCACCAGAAGATTTTTGACTTGGCCCGATATGCGGGCACCTATTTTAACTTCCGCGCCTGTCTTGAGCGTCACAGTTCCTGTAGCCAAAACTTTTTGATGCACGTCCTGCCGGGTCACCGGCTGGAACTTATAATCTTTTACCGTAGCCTTTTGCGGGGGTTTTCCGAAAATCATTTCCCGGCCTGTTTTAATGACCGGCGTCACCTTGCCCTCCTGCCAGGCCCAAACTACTCCGGCAACAAGAATCACCCACAACAAAAG
>CAZEBI010000088.1:0-11526 GCA_964510355.1 uncultured Nitrospina sp.
GGAATAAGGGCCTGCGAGTTGCCCGAGGTAAATAATCGAATAAATAGAGGTGCCCATTAATAATATTATTATTCTACAGATAAACGATCCGGCATGGACAATTTCAATGATAACAGACTTTCCGATCCTTACGCCCTCTGCCTCATCGGTCATGGTAGCCGCGACCCGGAAAGCGTTCAGGAATTTCTGACCTTGTGGCAAAAATTATGCGAAAGAAAATTTTGCCCCACCACAAAATACGGTTTTTTGGAATTTGCCCAGCCCACTATCGCCGAGGCCTTGTCCGCCTGCCGCGACAGTGAGCGTATCATCATATTGCCGGGTATTTTATTGCCCGGAGCGCACACAAAAAAAGATATCCCGAGTGTTGTCCGTGAAACACTCCAGGGTCATCCAGAAATCAACATTATTTTCGCCCAGCCTCTGGGGGCAGGACCGGAAATTATGAAAATCTGCCGGGAACGCATTGAGGAGGCCGAATATTCATCCAACAATGCGGTTTCCCGATCTGAAACATTGCTTATGACCGTTGCCCATGGAAGCTCTGATAGCGATGGCAACTCTCAGGTCGAAAAAAACTTTGCTTCATTGGGAAAAGAACTGGGGTTCGCAAAATCCGTCACTCATTTTGCCGGGACTTCTCAACATTCCCTGAATGATACACTGGAAGAACTCATGCCACAAGACTTTCACCGCGTCGTTCTATTACCGTTTTTTTTGCTACCAGGGGTCTGGGTAAAACGCGTACACACCCTCGCCGATACTTTTCAAGAGAAACACCCAAACACAGAATTTCTGGCTACTTCCTGCCTCAAACATCATGAGTTGATCATTGACACACTGATTCAACGAGCCCGGGAAAGCATCACTGGCCCATAAATTTGATAGCATATGCCGGGAATATATTCATTAAAAGGAATATCTTATTATATAATGGAACCTATTCGTTCTAAAACCTGACAGCGAGAAAAATCATGCTGATTGCGCCGATAGACCGTAATAAAGAACCGGAACCGGATAAACAAATAAGCCGGATCAATTCTCCCTACTGGACCCTTCCCGCGAACGGAGGGCTCGGTTCGCCTCAAGACATCAGGACACCTCATTCTACCGAAGGCGTTATTTTGCGGGTGAGGGATACCCGCATGATGGAACGCCGTAAAACCCCCTACGAATTCCGCGAGGCGGAACGGCGCACAAGAGATAATCGAAAACAGGACTCCAGGTGGAACACTACCAGCCACCACGTTCTAGTCATCGCTATCGAACGCAAAGCCGGTGAAACCGGGCTTTGGAAAACAGGAGACCGCGTATCAGTGACTCCCAGAACCCAGACCACCGCACCAAATATCAGCACACGCGCCGACACCCCAAAAGAAAAACTCCCTTTATTGGTCAAGGATGAAGGGGATTATGTATTGCACCTGAGCAAACCCGGCGAGCGCTAGCCTGGATATTGCATGAGTAAAAAGTTAAATGCCAGAAAATGTAGGCCCGGCAAGGCCCAACGATCACTTTCAGAATATTCTATGAAGTACAAAGTGTACCCGAGGTAATTCTCCGTTCCGCTGTAAGTGACAAAAGGCAAATCCCCCCAACCCCCTTCGTAGAAGGGGGGGCTTTAATGGACCCCTCTTTTACAAAGAGGGGCTGGGGTGATTTAGAAACCACTCGTGCAATATGCGGGCTAGTTGAGTTTCAAATAAAAAATGGAGAAATCGTTATGAAAGCCCTCGTTCTGGATGTCGATGACTGGGAAACCACGACAGGAATGACCCTGGTCGATGTGCCCAAACCGGAACTTGATGAATCCCGATGCCCTGCCGATTCAAACAAATGCATTATCAAACCTCTTTACACCGGGTTTTGTGGCTCCGACAAAAGCATCTGGTTTCGCCACGCATTCCAGGAAATGATTCTCAACTCACTAGACCAGGAAAACAAAGACTACAGGATTTGCGGACACGAACTATTGGGAGAAATTGTCGCGACCGGTTCTTATGCCCAAAACCATTACGGTTACAAACCGGGCGACATCGTTTCTACAGAATCCCATATCTTCTGCGGTCGTTGCCACCAATGCCAAATTGGCGATGCCCATGTTTGTTCAGACCATCTCATTATAGGAATCTCCACCGATGGTTGTTTTGCCGAACAGGTTAAACTGCCAGCAAAAGAACTGTGGCCAACTGACTTGGATAAAATTCGCCCCGAAGTCGCCGCTATTCAGGAGCCTCTGGGAAATGCTGTGCACGCCTGCTCTCGGGTGGACCTTCGCGGGAAGACTGTGGCAGTGTTCGGATGCGGAACAATCGGGCTCTTCACCATTCTTGTCGCCCGGACAATGGGAGCATCAACGATCATTGGTATCGACCCGGGAAAAGCCAATCTGAAAATGGCGGAAGAACTGGGTGTGGACTCCACATTGCAAGTCTCAACAGATCTGACAAAAAAGTCCACCACCGCCCCAGACCATGAAATTGCCGACAATATCCGCCAGCAATGTTTTGGCGAAGGGGTTGATGTCGCGTTTGAAATGTCTGGAAGCAATCAGGCTTTGAACACGGCAATTGCCGCAACCCGCGCCGGAGGAGATATCATTTTGTTCGGCCTTTCCTCTGGCGACTATATCCTGTCAGAGTTTCAGGACATCATTCTGCAAGGGAAATCCATGCACAGCGTTGTCGGCCGAAAAGTTTTTCAGACCTGGTACATCACCAGCAACCTGCTGATGTCCAAGGGCCATTCCCTGCAAGACAAAATTTACGATGTCATCTTGAACCGGGGAAAAGATACCATTTTTCCGTTCAAAGATTTCACTAAAACACCCTTTGAAAAAGCCATCACCTCGCACCCAAAAATCATATTGAAATATGACGAATAAGAGCACAGAAGATTTTTACGCCCATCTTCGATCCGAACTGGAAACCATTCATGCATCCGGCCTGTATAAGGATGAGCGTGTATTGCTGTCTCCCCAGGGAGTGCATCTTGCCACAGCCCAGGGAGGAAAAGTTCTCAATTTTTGCGCCAACAATTATCTCGGCCTGGCCAACCATGCGGAAATTATCGACGCGGCCCGCCAGGCCCTGGAACAATATGGTTACGGCATGGCTTCGGTACGCTTTATTTGTGGCACTCAGGAAATCCACAAACAACTGGAGCAAAAAATTTCCGCGTTCCTGCAAACAGAAGACACCCTTCTCTACTCCTCATGTTTCGATGCCAACTGCGGACTGTTTGAAACCCTGCTGACAGACAAGGACGCATTGATCAGTGACCGGCTAAACCATGCCAGCATTATTGACGGTGTTCGCCTGTGCAAGGCAAACCGGTTTCGCTACAACCATGCCGACATGGATCATTTGGAGACCCAGTTAAAGAGAGCGCAAAAATACCGGCACCGGATCATCGCCACTGATGGCGTTTTCAGTATGGACGGCGATGTCGCCCTGCTGGAGGAAATTTGCGATCTTGCGGATCGTTATGATTCGCAAGTCATGGTCGATGACTCCCATGCCACAGGCTTTTTCGGCAACACAGGTCGAGGCAGTGTGGAGTACCGGCATGTCCTGGGGCGCGTGGATATCATCACGTCAACCTTTGGCAAAGCATTGGGCGGAGCCTCAGGCGGGTTCACCAGCGGGCGCAAAGAGGTTGTCGAACTTTTGCGCCAGCGGTCACGCCCTTATCTGTTTTCCAACAGCCTGTCACCGGTCATTGCGGCCACCACGCTTAAAGCCATTGAACTCATTTCAAATTCCCTGGTTTTGATCAATAAACTTCGTGACAACGTAAAATACTTTCGCTCGGAAATTTCAGCGGCGGGGTTCGCAATCGCACCCGGTGATCACCCCATCATTCCCATTATGATCGGCGATGCGTCAGCGGCAAAAACTATGGCGGATCAATTGCTGGAGGAAGGCATCTACGTGATCGCCTTCAGTTATCCGGTAGTCCCCAAAGACACCGCCCGTATCCGCATCCAGATTTCTGCCGCCCACGAAACAGCCCACCTTGACCAGGCGGTATCTGCTTTCAGAAATGTCAAAGCTGGCAACCCTGGATAATTCTTTTTGAGGACAACTATGAACAACGAACTGGCTAAAGAAGTACCGATAGATTTAAAAAACCATATCTCCTATGCAAAAGATTCGGTGGTCAGTAAAACCCTGGTCAATAAAAAAACCGGCACCCTCACCCTGTTCGCCTTCGATGCCGGTCAGGAACTGAGCGAACATACCGCTCCCTTTGACGCAGTGGTTCAAATTCTGGATGGGCAGGCCGAATTAACTCTGAATGGTCGAAAAGTTAATATTCAAGCCGGGCAATTGATCATTCTGCCCGCTAACGTCCCCCATGCGGTGTACGCTCAGAAAAAGTTCAAAATGTTCCTGACCATGATTCGTGCCTGACGAACCAGGGTCTATAATGGAGCCATTCATAAAGATCAACCATAATGTCAAAAAAAACAGGCAGGCCATGTCGAGATGGATTTTTATCTTATCCCTGATTTTTTTATGGGCCTGTCCAGCCTGGGCAGTACTTTATAAATGGCAGGATGAAAACGGTAGCACACATTTCACCGATGACATCACCAAAGTCCCTCTCAAATACAGGCCCCACCCCACCAACAAAAAAAAGAAAACTGAAAGACCTGAAACCCGCACCCCCACAAACTTCAAGAAAAAGGGTGCCGCTCCAAGACAGAAAATGAATCGACGTATTGAACTCACGGACGAAGAAATGCGCCAGGAAATGGAAAAACTGGCTGAAGAGTTGATCAAGGTATTCGGAGGTATGGGTGAAGAGTATAAAAACTAGAAATTTGGCTTGAAAAAATGGTAAAACCAGAAGATCATTTCAACAAACAAAGGAATTTATGTCTGGTAACATAAAACTTCGATTGTTTCTTCTGGCACCCCTCGCGTTATTCGTTATCGCTGATGTTTCCTTGGCGGGAAAACTTGCGACCCCTATCCCTGAAAATAAAAAAACAGAATTGGCCCCAAAATTTTTCAGCGATAGAAACAAGGTCGATAATAAGGATGGTAATATAGAACTCAAAACCAGCCCCAACTCCAAAGACAGCTGTTTCCCCATTCTGTATGGAGAAAAAGAACCTATTTCGCTGGATTTTCAAAATGCCAATATAAGAAGCCTTTTCCGAATCATCTCGGAGTTCAGCGGGTTCAATGTCATTTTTTCTCCTGAAGTGAGCGGTTCCGTAAATATACGAATATTTGATATGCCTTGGAATCAGGCATTGGAAATCATTCTTGCAAACAGCGACCTGGGCCGGGAATGCTTTGGAAATAACGTCGTGCGTATTGCTAACCGGGAAACTCTCGCAGCCGAATTAGCTGAAAAAGCCGCCAGAAAATCCGGACCCAATCTTGAAAACAGTGATAGCTGTTTCCCCGTTCTTTATGGAGAAAAAGAACCTGTTTCGCTGGACTTTCAAAATGCCAAGATCAGCAATCTTTTCCGGGTGATCTCGGAGATCAGTGGTTTTAACTTGATACTTTCGTCGGAGGTGAATGGTTCTGTAAATATACGAATGCTGGATGTACCCTGGAATCATGCATTGGAGATTATTCTTGCGAACAGTAATCTGGGCCGGGAATGCTTTGTGAAGGGAACGGTGCGTATCGCAAACAAAGGCGACCTCAACAAAGCCCCTAAAATCGCTGGCGCTGAAAAGAAAAGCAAACGTCGTTTATTAGGAAAAGAGCTGAAAGATGTTCCGCCTGTTGCAATGGCTATATATAAAAAGATACAGAACGAATACCCTGAACTGCTGGAGAAAATGAACCATTTCGAGAGCGTATTTAAAGACAGGGAATTGTTACAAAAAATGTCTGCGGAAGACTATAAGCAAGTGCTGAAAAATTATCAGGCCGTCCTGAAAAGTGCTGGTGAAATCAAAATGAAAAAAACCCCGCTACAAAAAGATTATCAATCAATACGCCTGACAGGAGTAATTTCGATAAAAAAAGAAAGGGTTGCTCTATTTGAAACCTCTGAAAAACAAGGTTATTCGGTGAGGAAGGGCGACCCGATAGGCCCTGACTTCGGATATATCGATGATATCGAGTTAGAGCAGGTGATCGTTGTAGAAAAAGCTCGGAATTATTTGGGCGACACCGTAACAAAACAACGCACCCTGGGCCTTTATAAGGACTGATTTCAAACAACCTCTGGCTTTCCGCGCCCACCCCCCCCCGTTAATCTTTGTAAGGAGATGATTCCTTTATATCAAATTAAATTCTTTCTTAAAAACGCCCTCTATGATCAACAGAAAAAATTAAAAGTTATCTCTTAACTTTCCACCTTTTTTAGTTCACAATAACCCAACTGGGACCATTACCAGTGCGGATTTGTTTTTAAGTGTACAAAAAGAGGAAGCAATATCCATGAGCATGTCATCCGGCCCTGCTGAAATTCCCAAGGGGAATCTTAGTGGTTTTAAAACCCATGCTAAACACGATATCCTCTCTGGGTTTTTAGTTTTTCTTATTGCTTTGCCGCTGTGCTTGGGAATTTCTCTGGCTTCGGGATATCCCGCTGTGGCGGGCATCTTTACGGCAATTATTGGCGGTCTGGTTGCCACCTTCATTAGCAATTCAGAACTTACAATCAAGGGACCTGCTGCGGGTTTGATTGTTATTGCATTAGGTTGCGTTCAGGATTTTGGTTTTACGGGAGGTGTAGATCCTGCGAAGGACTTTCAGGCCTATCGTTTGGCACTGGGGGTTGGGGTTGTGGCAGGCGTATACCAAATTATCCTCGGACTCTTTCGCGTAGGAATCCTTGTAAATCTTTTTCCGAAAGCGGCGATTCACGGTTTACTGGCTTCCATTGGAATAATCATTATCTCAAAACAGTTTCCTGTATTGATGGGGTTGAATCCACAGGGATCTCCTCTGGAATTACTCGCTAATATTCCTTCCTTTTTAATAAACATGAATCCCAAGGTAGCCATAATTGGGATAATGGGTATTATCATTGTTTTGGGTTATGGCTATATTAAAAACCCCAAATTGAAAGTTATTCCTGCCCCCATGCTGATGCTATTGATAACTGTTCCAATGGGAACATTTTTGGCGGTTGGGGTGGAGGGGTCTTATACGCTCAATAATCAAATCTACGAGTTAGGCCAAAAGTTTTTAGTCAATGTGCCAGGTAATTTGCTCAATGCCGTGACTTTCCCTGATTTTTCAGGAATAACCACAGAGACGGGAATTAAATATACGGTTTTATTTGCGATCATTGGAAGTTTGGAAGGTGTTATAAGTGCAAAGGCTATTGATGGGATCGACCCTTGGGGTCGAAAAACAAATTTGGATCGAGACTTGTTAGCAACCGGTCTGGCAAACACCCTATCGGCATTCATTGGTGGGTTGCCAATGATTTCTGAAATTGTTCGAAGTAAGGCCAATATTGATAATGGAGCACGAACCCGTTTTGCAAATTTTTATCACGGGATGTTTTTACTTAGCTGTGTTGTATTGATTCCAGGTGTCATTAATCAAATCCCTCTAGCTGCCTTGGCGGCGTTATTAGTGCTCACAGGATATCGCTTGGCCTCTCCCCATGAGTTCATGTCTGTATATCGCGAGGGAAAAGACCCGTTCATAGTTTTTGTGTCTACCATACTGGGTGTACTTGCTACGGATCTTTTGAAGGGGTTAGCAATTGGAATTGGAGTCAGGATTGTCATCCATTTTATTCGCGGGGGCTCCATCTTTAGGTTGAATGCCAAGATCATTCCTGAAAGAGATCAGTCCATCACGATTTTTTTACGAGGTTCCATTGTTTTTAGTTCGTGGATTCCTCTACGAAAACATCTTGATCGTTTTTTTAAAGAAGGGAAGCGGGTCACCCTGGATATTACAGAAACGAAACTAATGGACCGTAGAGTCATGTCCAGGATTGACGAGTGGACAAAGAAATTCAAAGAAAATGGTCTTGAGTTGTCAGTGCGAGCAAGAACGACATCCATCGATGAGTGATTTCACTAATATCTCGAAACTATTTTTTCAATAAGTCAGTCTTTTTTTTGTGTTTTTTCTTCCTGCAACCTGTCTAAAAGTTGGTTGAAGCTTTGGCTTAGGGTACCCAGTTCATTTCGGGAAAGAACGGGTAGGCGTTTTCTCTTGTGATTTCCGTGAGCAAGTTCATCTGCCAGTTTACAAATATCCAGGATCGGCTCGCTGATTGAACGAGTGATGTTTGCTCCCAACACGCCGCTGATCAACGCCGCCGAGAAAAACAATGCTACCAGAAGAACTATCAAAAAATGAGTTCTGCTGGAAATCTCCTCAACATCATTTTCTAACAATTCCTCCTGAACTAAAGTCATATCGTTCAAGAGTTCCTTAATTCGAAATGCTGCGGGAGCGGCATCGATTTTCACCCAATGATTGGCCAGGTTCCACTCTTCTCCTGACCGAATACGAATAATCTCTTCCAGTAAAGGACCGAACTGATTAAGTTTGCCTTGCAGGGATTCAAGATTCTTCGCCTGCCCTTTGTTTAAGTTGTTTTCACTTTTCTTTAATACATACATATTCTCAACATTTTTTTTCCAGTTCTCCAGGGATTCCTTTTTGAATTCCTGCTTACCCGACAACAAAAACTCATCTGCTCTTTCCAAAGCCAGGCTGATTGTAGTTTCTATATTGGCGAGGATTCCTATCAGCTTTTTATTTTGGGGGGATTTGTTGTCTTTCATTTCCTGCTTGATCATTTCATAGAGGATAGCCACAATGGATTTCTCTAAAGGCTCCGCTTGTGCGAATAGAATTTTTTGTGCAGGAGAATTTTCAGGGGTTTGCGCTATATCTTCAATCTTCTGTTGAGCCGTCTTAAAGTTATTGATTTCTTCTTCAATAGATTTTAACCGGGTTTTATTTTCTAGATCTGTCCAGTTAGGAGCAAGCCCTTGCATCAACTGCAGGGATGGATTGATTTGTTCTTCCCAGGCAATGGATCGTTCCGTCTGAAATTTTCGGTCTCCTAGAATAATCCATCCACGCAGAGAAGCCAGAGAATGGTTGACACCATTTAACATCATAAGACTGGCATGAGCTGTGGGAGTTCGAAGCTCGACAACCCTCTTAGTGATTATCTCCATAGTTCTCACTTGTTGAATGGTGAGCAATACTACCCCCATTAAAATCAGGGTGATGACCCCAAAACCCAACCCCACTTTTTTCCCTATTGTCATATCTCTAAATTTAAACATCTCTACCCCCTAAAATAACGGCCTTGAAAACCGTCAAATCTAATTCCCCGTCAATACCTACACTGTAACAAAATGAAGAAGGAGGGATATATTAATTTATTTTATAATAATATAATAAAACTCAAACTCTGTACTGAGGGGATAGTTTTATTTTTTCCCGATCTTTTTGCAATGCATTGAAAAAATGATGCATATCCTCACTTTCTCTGTCTAATAGTTCATCCTTTAACCATTCTAAGCATTGTTTGAAATTTTTAAAAATGTACTGTTCTGGAATCAATCCTGGAATCAAATTAATTCGTTCCAGCATCAGCAGGGGTTGCGCTCGAAGACCCGTCATGACCACAACAACCCCTTTGCTCTCCAATGCGGTGATAATTTCTTCCATCGCATACAAACCCGTCTGGTCAATATAGGGAACTTTTGTCATCCGAAAAATCACAACTCGAATATGGGGAAGGCTCTGCGCCATTTCCTTTAATATCGGGGCAAATCCGAAAAACAGGGGGCCATCCAAATTCTTCACATAAATTTTATCAATGATATGGTCTGGAATAGCCTCCTCGTCCCAGGGAAGTTCCGCTTTATAATCGCGCAATGGCGTAACTTTTAATTCCTGCGATACCTGGTCGCTCATTTGCTTCATAAAAAGTATGGAAGCCATAATCATTCCCGCAGCGACGGCTTGAATCAGGTCAACAAAGACCGTTAACAAAAGAACCAGGACCATCACCGTCGCATCTGCTCTGGGAATATGCTTGATATGGCGAATTCCCTTATAATCGATAATTCCGATGCCTACGGTGATCAAAATTCCCGCAAGCACAGCCAGGGGAATTTGGGCGGCATACACACCCAGCCCCATCAGGATCAACAGAAGAATACCGCTATGCACTACCCCGGACAGTCGGGTTTTACCGCCCGAATTAATATTCACCAATGTGCGCATGGTGGCCCCTGCCCCCGGAAGCCCTCCAATACCGGCGGCAAACATATTGCCGATGCCCTGCCCAATCAACTCCCGGTTACTATCGTGCCTGGTTTTGGTGATATTGTCCGCAATGATGGAGGTTAAAAGAGAATCGATGGCTCCCAGCAAAGCCAATGTAAGTGCCAGTTCGATTATGAGACTGAGCTCTATTCCGGACAGAGACCACTCGGACAGACGTATTTCAGGGAAGCCTTTAGGAATATCTCCGATCAGGGGGACATCTAAGTTTACCCATGCACTGATGCCCGAAACCAACAGCAAAGCCACCAGGGGGCTGGGAACCCGCTTGGTGATTTTCGGAAATGCGTAGATGATGCCGAGGGTCGCACCTGTCAAAATCAGTGCATCCAGATTCATATTCGCCAGAGCCGTGGGCAGTTCCTGAAGTATATTGAGAATGCCTGTGGGAGAACTGAGCCCTAGAGCGGGAAAGATCTGGAAGATGATAATGATCATTCCAATTCCCGTCATAAAACCGGATATCACCGGGTAAGGAATGTATTTAATATAAGTTCCGAGCTTGCAAAGACCAAAGACGACCAACATCGCCCCGGCGAGGAAGAAAATCGTAATGATAACGCCAAAGCCATTTTCCAGGCTTCCGGTTTTTTCAATGGCGGTGAGAACCACCAGGCTGGACACCACTGTCATCGGCCCTGTGGGGCCGCTGATTTGTGTGCGTGTGCCGCCAAAGATCGCGGCGAAAATTCCTAGGGCAATAGCGCCATAGAGACCTGCAACGGCACCCATCCCCGATTGCACCCCAAAGGCCAGAGCCAGGGGAAGCGCCACAATTCCGGCGGTGACACCACCAAAAAGATCGCCCCGCAGGTTCGACATATCGTACGGAATCTGTCTCACCAGCTGTACCTTTTTATAGACAGGGCCTTTTCCTGAGTACAGCTTCTATCACCCCTAAAAAAACCAGTAGAAAACATTCTACAAGATGCGCCACAAGAAGAAAAACTCTTTAGGGAAAAGATATCGTCATAAACCTTATAGTTAAAAAGCCAATAAAACACCATCACCCATGCGCCCACTACCATCCGATGATGAAAAAATATAAGGCCGTTGGCACAGGGTGACACTATTAAGGGCACCTCTATTTATTCAATAATTTGGCCTCGGGCAACTCGCAGACCCTTATTTCATAAGGGTTGTTCATGGCCAAAAGCAATTTTTAGAGGTGCCCTTAAGATACTACTTTCTGCACGATCAAGCAGTCTGCCCCAAGCTATCCAATATTTTATTGAAGGTATTGCTTGGGCGCATTGCTGCGGCAACC
>CAZEBI010000089.1:0-11447 GCA_964510355.1 uncultured Nitrospina sp.
CACAATTAGAGCTAAAACAGGGCCTTTTTGACCAATTAAAATTATTAATATAATTCCCGCAAGCAAACAAGAACCCCAGAAAACTTTCCCTCCTTTCTTTTTAGCTTGGACAAACATAAAAAGAGGTCCTACAGACAAAAGAGTTAGCAAGGATCCTGCCGGAATGGGGTTTGAGGAAAACAATAGAATTTTTTCCCCAGAGGATCTGATTTGCTGAAAAAATTCGAAAGCACCAAAAATTAAAAGAACACAAAAACAAAAGGAGCATAGATAAAAAAAAGCTTCTTGAGCCTGCCTGGAATTTAAAACAAAATACGAAACAGCAAAAACCAGTACCCCAGACATCAAAAAGAGCCCCATCCCCTTAAAGGACTCCCATTGATTTTCGCTGAAACAAATATTGATTAACCCCAATACGACAATAATCAAAACAAACTTGATTTCCAAAGGTCGCTTTTTATTTTTAATCAATTCAGGGCCCACTTTAAAGAAAACAACAATAGCAGGCAATATACAGGCCAAGGAAATTGCCACTTGCGCCCAATGACCTGGCCATCTCTGTACGGCATGAACGGAAAAAAACACCATGAACAGGGTGGAAATAAAGTAAACAATAATTGGGAAATTTTTATTCAGTGGACTTGCCCCAAGAGTTTGGGTTTCCAACTCCATTGGAAGACCTTACTTGATCTCTAGCTGGAGTTAAATTACTGTAGAATGAAAGATTTTTAATTTCCAAGTTCATTTATTATATGCAACTGTCAAGTCTAGTGCGATACCCCATCGCCTTGAAAAACTTTCAAAAAAGTCTTCCATAAAACATACAAATCAAACCAAAAAGATTGATGCTTTTTATACTCGATATCCAGTCCAACTTTTGCTGGAATCGGCAGTTCATCACGACCATTTACTTGAGCCCATCCCGTCAAACCAGGGACTAATTTGTCGACCCCCTTTTCAGTACGAAGCCGAATCAAGTCATCTTGATTGAATAAGGCAGGACGAGGACCGACAAAGCTCATGTCCCCTTTGATGATGCTCCACAACTGAGGTAATTCGTCAAGACTGGATTTCCTCAAAAATGAACCAATAGGAGTAAGGTGTTGTTCAGCATCAACCATCAAGTGCGTTGCAACCGCAGGAGTATTGGTCCGCATGGTCCGAAACTTTGGCATCTTGAAAATCTTGTTGTATTGCCCAACTCGATCAGACCAATAGATAATGGGTCCTACAGAAGTTAACCGTACAATTAGAGCCACAAGAGCAGCGGGCATCAGAAATACCATCAATGCAAACACAGAGATTAACAAATCAAAAATTCGTTTCATATCTCAGAAGCCCTTAGGCATAACCTAAAAAAATAGTACGAGAAAATATATTATTTTTCGATATCAGTTCAGTGAGACAGGAAATATTTTACAGTCTTATTTAAAGCTTCATCCACTGAGACGGGGGGGGACCAACTCAGCCGCTCCCGGGTTTTGCTGATATCTACCCGCAAGGAACCACACAATCGTTGCGTAATGTCTGACTTGCCAATTAATCGTGCCAGTGCCCGTAACACCAACACAGGAACTGGTAGTAATCGCGCTGGCCTGCCCAATGCTACAGCTGTACGCTGAAACAATGCCTTTGTTGAAAGATCTTCCCCATCACTGACCAAGAAGGTCTGGTCGGTTGCCGCCGGATGATTCAAGCAAGTCTCAATCAGGTCTACCAAGTTATCCAAAGCCACCATGCTTCTGCGATTGCTAATAGCACCCAAGGGTAGCGGCACACCCGACATGAGACCTTGCATTAACCTGAGAAAATTAGCACGCACACCCGGACCATAAACCAGCGGCGGCCTGATGATCACGATCTCCAGCCCGGTTTTTTCAGAAATTTTTCGTAACACCTGCTCCGCCTCCCATTTACTAATACCGTATGGGTCTTCGGGCGCAGGCGCATCATCTGCCGTGAACGGATGCTCCTCCGTGCTTTCCCCATTCACCTTAACACTACTGATATAAATAATTCTTTTGACACCGCTATCCACTGCCTGCTCAGCAAGACGAGCCGTGCCTCTCACATTCACTTCACGAAACGCTGTTAGCGGATCGCCTGATGCTTCGCTCATAACATGAACCCGGGCGGCACAGTGCACAACCGCGTTGATGCCTGCAAGTGCTTCGCTCCAGCTCGTATCAGCACTTATATCGGAAACAGTCCGGTATTCCACTCCCGGCAGAATTTTTTCGGGAATACTCCGCACTGCACCCGTAACAGTATTGCCCTTTGCCACGAGGTAGGCGCACAGCGCGCTACCCACAAAGCCCGAAGCACCGGTCACCAGCACCTTCACCGGGTTAACTCCTTATAGAGATCAAGAGTCTGGGCAATAACTTTCTCTGAAGAAAATTCCTTCAGCACAATCTCTCGACCGCGATGCCCCATCTCAGCACGCAGATCAGGACTATTAATCAGACAAAGCAATGCGTCTGACAGTGCTTGTGCATCACGGGCTGGCACCAACAGTCCATTTTCGCCGTCGCGAACCACTTCCCGACAACCAGGGACATCTGTTGTAACAATAGGAAGTGCGCAGGCCGCGGCTTCAAGGAGAACTTTGGGTAAACCTTCTCGGTATGATGGCAAACACACCACATGAGCAGCATGAAAAACTGCAACCATATCATCACGATGCCCCCAATGTTCCACTACCTTTTCTTTCTGCCATGCATGCAGGGTCGCCTCTGGAACTGTCGCTGGATTCTCCGGGTCCGGGTCACCCACCAGAATAAACCGGGCCTTCACACCATTTTCTGTCAACTGGCGAGCCGCTTCGACAAATTCACCCACTCCTTTGTCCCATAAAATACGTGCAGCCAACACCACGCATACGGGTTCCAGTGGCTCAGGGGAAGGAGAAAACTCAGAAGTATCGACTCCGACACCACGAATCATTCGCAGATGAGTCTCCTTCACTCCTGATTTTGTGAGCAACTCCGCGTCGTCCGGATTTTGCACAATAACCTGACAACGAGGAGCATTCATTAAACGCGCCAGAACCCAACGGACCAACGGACTCAACAAACGTGCTACGCGACTTCGCGAAATAAATAACCATCCCAGACCTGCAACAGCATTGACCTGGGCCGGAAAACCCGCCAATCGTCCTGCCAACCCGCCCAAGAATACAGGTTTTAACGCTACATGATGTATTATGTCGGGGCGCTCGCGACGATACAGAAAAAGCAAACCCATCAACTCCAACAACGGGTTGCCAATGCGCCGCGATAACTCAAAGGGTATTACACGAATTCCCGCTCTCCGAATCGTTTCTGCATGTTGCCTCACTCGAGTAGCAACGGCAACATCATATCCCGCCTCACAAGCTGCCACTGCAAGTAAAAGGCGGTGAGAAACAAAATACCAGTCCTCAGTGACGACAAATAGTAGCTTTGGCCTGTTACTTGCGGAGACCTTTCCCATACAAACCCTCATATCGGTCTTAAATAAAACTTTTGTTACTCCCGAACAACATTAAATCTACACAGCCTACATTCTATGCATCACTTAATTTGCATTCATTCTAGGACAAGATCATACTCAATCCACCTGTTTGCGATAACCCACGGCACACCAGTAAGGCATACTGCTAGAAAATTTCACATGTTCAAGGCCCGCCTGTTCCATCATGGTTTTGATTTGTTCTCTGGAAAACCGCTTTTCTAACCGTGTGCCAAACCTATCCAATGCATCCGTACGCATAGTATAGAAACCACAATTCCTGTATGCACTTAGCGGAAAATTACTGACATCAAAACCCAATTTCTCTATTAGCGTAGAAAATCTGGCAATGGGGAAATATATAAGAAGGGCAATAGCCTGACTTGCAAAATATCTCAATCCGTGGGGAAAACATGAAATCAACCTACGCAAGATATCACTTAAACGCCAAATAGCTACAAACCACCAAGGTCGGTTATCAAAGGAGTAGTAGAGGTAAATCAGCAATGGAGCACCGGGTTTGAGCTTATTTACACAGGATTGAATTCCCGCCTGCGTATCGGGAACATGATGCAGCACACCCAAAGAATAACCAAAATCCATACTCGCATCTTTAATGGGAATGGCATCCACAGTGGCACTGTGAAAGACACAATTATCCAACTGGAAAAGATTTTTGCGCGCAACAGCCAGAGCAGAACTCGGGTCGATGCAATGCAAGCGCCCTACTCGTGGAGCAACAAGTTTAGCCCATCTTCCGCTTCCACATCCAAGGTCAAATCCCTCTGGGTTTTCAGGCAAGAGATGCCAAGGAAAAATCAAAAAATATTTCTCAAATAGCTCCTTCTGCTCATGCTCAGAAAGCTCTAATTGATCAAAGCGACTCCACTCGTCGCCAAAACCAGCTACCGTCTTGTGATCAACATTTTCATTTTCGCTCATTTTTTCAGGAACCTATTGACCCACCTGACCAAACCAAAAAGTATGGTCCGTCCTTTTAGAACTCATTTTTCAACGTTCACCCTGGCTGCACCCGCCAGCAAATACAGGATAAAGCACTACTTCTTCAACCGTGTAATACCTTGGCTGATGAGTCCGGGTATCGGCACACCATGTCCCGACCTAAAACGTTTCAATTTTTCCATCAGCGGAGGAACACCCAAGATAACGATAATCCACCAACTCAGCATATTGTGCCTTATGGCCTGTCCAAAATTTGTTGTGCCCACTGCCCACAAAAAAGTCACGCTAAAAAATAAAACCAACATCAGCCCTAGCAGTCGACGCTGCGCTCCATAAGCATTACGCCAATTCTTCAAAGCAAAGCAAATAAGCACCAAGCGCGAAAAGGATTCTATCAAGGCGTAAACATCCAAAACATGGCTGATCTGCCATGGGAAGGGGGCAAACAAATAATGTATATACAGCATCAAACTGGTGTAAATAATCGTAAAAGGCGAAGAGAGGTCAAGGGCAATACCATAAGAAGCCCTCGACACTGTCGCCACGCCACGATACCACGCAACACGCTCCAACAATGCTATATCACCCGACACAAAGGCCGCTAGCGGTCTATCTACCGCAGAATAATTAGCAATGACCAGCATTAAAACAGGTATAGCGAAGACTGCCACTAAACGCAACTTTTTCACGCTCCATAAGCGAGAAACAGGCCGATGCGTCCATAGTAAAAACAGCATAATCAAAAAAAATGCATACACGGATAAGGCCTGGTGAAATACTCCCATCAGCACGGCTGACATAATCATAAAAAGGAGATAACTATTTATACCTCTCGTTATATGCATTTTCAGACCAAAATAAACAGCCAACATAAAAAACACTAGCTGATATGATTCTCGCAACGTGATAGAACCTAAGAAAACCATGGTGGGTAGTGCACCAAAAGCAATAAGGATAGGCACCTTATAACGAGACAATTCCAGTTGACAGAGTATTTTAACCAAAACTATACAGGAAATTGAAAATGCCAAAATGGACAGTTGCTGACCTAATATTTTGGAAGGACCGAATATCCAATAAACAATACCCAGCATATTTTTGTAGAAGGTACCACCCAGAGAAAATGCGAAGTTTCCAGACTGGGCAATCGCTATTGCTCCAAGATGAAACCCGTGTGCATCGCCAGAACCGCTTATAGTTGGAAACAAAAAGGCATTAGTGAATGCCACAGCCTGATGGAGAGCAATCACAAACCAATAAGCCAGCATCAGTTGTGTGCTATTACGGAATTCGCGCGCACAAACCGGCACTAACCATATCGTCAGAAACAGAAGCCACATAATCAGGGTACTACTATCCATCACGATGAATCTCCGAACCTTTGACCGCACCACCTGGTAACTCAGTACAACCTACTTCCCCACATAGCACCTGCTCGGCAGACTTGAGCAGGACGTTAATGCTGAATTGCGACATGAAACGATCCCTCGCCGCAACAGCCTTGGCACGAAACTCCATTCCCTCTAACAAAAATATCTCACGCCACACCAAGCACAATGCCTCACTATCGTTTGGCGAAACCACCCAACCTGTATAACCAACTACCATAGCCAAGCCCTCCACATCTGTCACCACGCAAGGCACTCCGCAAGCCATCGCCTCTCCAACCACATAGGGAAAACCCTCGCAAAAAAGAAGAAGAAGCAATATCAAGAGTATTATAAACCTCCGCCATATTAGAATGCTCACCTACCCAGATCAAAACATCATCAAGACCCGCCTTCGTTGCTTAACTCAAGTTATGCTCATTTCTGGTATATGAGATGCGTGGGAAGACGGCGCACCCTTTGTTGTAAAATTATTTTCTACGAGAAAAACAAAGGAGGTACCTCCATGAGCAAGGATAATGTTATTTCTCTGAAAAATCCAGCGAGGAGCACAGATTTATTAATAGCAGGAACCAGAGAGTCGATTGCAAAGGCAGTCCAGACTGAACTGACAGCGTTTCTGTCTCAGTATCAGGCGGAACGTAGAAAACAGGAAAATACCAGGGTATTCGACCATAACTCCTGTTACAGCATTTTGCTGGTGCGATGTTATTTTTTTGACTTTGGGTAGATGGGTAAACTTGGAGTATTAGTAAGATCAAAATTAAGGAATGCGATTAAGAACTGAAAACCAAGAACCCGCGGCAAGACAGCAACCATGACAGTACCAGCTATTTAAAGTCCTGCGCGTGATTGTACCATTCAAATGCACCAAATAAAAAGCCAAAAGCGACTGTAACCCTCCCTTAAAATAGGTCCATTGCTAATTAGAGTTCTCCTGCATATTATGCAAGGAAAGGAGAATGCTAATGAAGAAAACCCGTTATACAGAAAGCCAGATCATTAAAGTCCTCAATGAGGTCGAAGGGGGTCGAAAGGTCAAGGGTGTTTGCCGTGAATACGGGATATCTGATGCAACGTACTACAACTGGAAGTCGAAGTACGGTGGTATGACAGCCTCGGATATTAAAAGGCTCAAAGAACTTGAAGATGAAAACCGAAGGTTGAAACGGATGTATGCTGACCTGAGTTTACAGCATGAAGCGTTGAAGGATATTGTCGAAAAAAAAGCTCTAAGACCAGCCGAGAAACGCGAGTTGGTCGATCATGCAAGAGAAGAACACAGGCTGAGTATACGTTCAGCCCGTTCTGCTGTCAGGATCAGTCGCTCTATGTATCACTATCATCCAGATGGCAGTAAAGATGATGTTGTGATAACGGCGATACAGGGAATCGCAGAGCGTTGTCCGGCGTATGGTTTTGGTAAGGTGTTTGCGGTCCTGAGGCGAGCGGGTCATCCCTGGAACCATAAACGTGTGTACCGCGTTTACTGTGCATTAAACCTGAACCTCCGGCGTAAAGGGAAGAAACGGTTGCCGAGTCGTAACCCTGAACCGTTGGTAATTCCTGCTGATCTGAATCAGTGTTGGTCGATAGATTTCATGAGTGACAGTCTTTTTTGTGGCCGACGGTTTAGAACATTTAATGTGGTGGATGATTACAACAGAGAGGCGTTGGCTATTGAAGTGGATCTGAGTTTGCCATCGGCTCGTATCGTTCGTGTATTGGAACGCATTGTGGCTTGGCGGGGCTACCCGGAAAAAATCAGGATGGATAATGGGCCGGAATTCATCTCTGTCACATTGGCTGACTGGGGGATAAACACGGTGTACAACTTGAATTTATCGAACCCGGCAAGCCAACTCAGAACTCTTATGTGGGGCGGTTTAATAGGACGTATCGAACGGAAGTGCTGAATATGTATGCGTTCAGGCGGTTATCTGAAGTAAGGGAAATAACAGATAACTGGATCAGGGAGTACAACGAAGAACGGCCTCATGACTCACTCGGAATCCTAACACCCAGAGAGTATTTGACGGCTAATTCAAACCGGGAAAACTCTAAAAGTGCCTGGGCCTAATTGGGGGGGCTTTGCACTCCACATAAATTATAAATCCACTTTCTAGTCTAACCCGCTAAATTTTTTTATTTCTAATAAACCCGATTCTATAAGCATAGTAAGGGTAAATTAAAACCCACCTGACATAAAATTTAAATTTCCGTATCAATCTATAGAGCAATCTGTTCTCGTTTCCCTTGTGTGGAAACCATTTGAAATAGTTATTCTCAAATCGGGGATTTTCAGATATAAAACCAATTTTATATTTTAATTTCCATGCAACATAACATAAGCTTAATTGGTCTCTCTGTGTCCATGTATTTAATTGGTCCCACCACATTTCCATAATGCTGACGACTTCTTTCTCATTGTGGGCGCGTATTAAGATCCTGTTTTCGGACAAAGAGTTGTTGGCCGGATACCCTTCACTAGCATAAGAAAACATCTGATCAAAAGTTAAATTGTAGTCGGTTTTTTTTTCTGCCATGCAGGCAAGAGCTTCAGCGTATATGCAGTTTCTCACAATATGTTTGATGGCCGAAAAATTAGAATTTTCTAAATATTTATTGAATAATCCAATGGGATCTTTCAATATTTTTATATTTGAATCCACATAGATGCTTGCCTTATAGCTCGGGAAATAAACATGAGGTTTAATTTTATACAACCTGTTCATCATGTTTTCTGGTAAATGAGGTGAAACAACTCTCACCTCCCATATGTTTGATTTTAAAAGTGGGTCATCGGTAAAGCAAACATAGTCGCAATGGGCTGAGGGAGCAGGCTCCAGAAGATCGTCATATTTGCCAAATAAGGCAGTGTATACGACAAAATTATTCTTTTTCAAGCTGGCACCATTTTTATCGATTGAACGTTATAAAATTTTAGGGGCTGTACTAGGGTAACTAAGAAAAGTTATTGTTGCTCCAACCATAGTTGAAACATCAAAATATTCCATAAATAATGGCCCAAGTTTCGATGGCCTGACAAGTGTTGTTTCCAAAGATCCCGAATCGGTGCAGGATAAAATATGCCTTCCGCTTTCAAGCGTGTTTCATCGAGCAAAGCTTCGGCCCAATCTTTGAGCGGACCGCGTAGCCAGTCGTGAATAGGGATACCAAACCCCATTTTAGGGCGATCAATCAACTCTCTTGGCACATAGCGGTACAAGATTTGGCATAGCGGCCATTTAGTTTCTCCATCGCGTATTTTTAGCGACTGTGGAAGTGTCCAGGCAAACTCCACGATGCGATGATCTAGAAACGGCACTCGGGTTTCCAGAGAGACCCCCATCGCCGCACGATCAACCTTCACCAGAATATCGTCAGGCAAATAGGTCACCAGATCAAGTGCCATCATTCGCTGGACATCGTCCAATCCGGTCAAGTCAGGCATATTTCCGGTCAACAAGGTATCGGGCTCACGACCACTAATAACAAGCGATTCTGGATTGGAAAAGAATGATACCAGCCTCAGATATAGCTCATCAATTGACCGGCTCGTCATTACACCCGCTCCCTTGTGCAGCTTATCTCCGATATTTACAAAGTGATTCGTGCCAGGGATATACTCGCACAAGCTGTTCCAAGTTTGAGGGGTGAGCGCTTCAATTCCCTGAGCAGCTAACTTCCTTAATGGTCTGGGCAATAAGCTTAGTTTACGCCAAATATCACCTGTCATCTTGTAGCGGTTATAACCCCCAAACAGTTCATCTCCACCATCCCCAGAGAGGGCCACAGTGACATGTTGCTTGGCAAGTTGAGCCACCAAAAAAGTAGGAATTTGGGAAGAGTCGGAGAAAGGTTCATCGTAGAGGGCAGGCAAACTAGCAATCACCTCTCTCGCAATATTTGATGGTACATATAACTCAGTATGTTCAGTGCCTAAGTGCTGGGCGACTGCTTTGGCATAGACGGCTTCGTTATAACCCTCCTCGTTAAAACCGATGGAAAAGGTCTTTATTTTTCGACTCGATTGCGACTGCATCAATGCCGCTACTGTAGACGAATCTTTCCCTCCTGAAAGAAATGTGCCTAGAGGAACATCCGCCACCATTTGTTGCTTTATCGCATCCTTGGTCAATCGTTCAAGCTCATCGACAGCTTCTACAGGCGTTCCGGGGAAAGGAGAATCGACACCTTTTTTGATCGAATTGACCGCAGACCAATATGTCCAAATTTCTGGTTCCGGTTGAGTCAGGGAACAGCTCAAAAGACAACCTGGTTCCAATTTCCTAATACCCGTATAAATGGAATAAGGAGTGGGTATGTAGCTGTGGCGCATAAAAAGACAAATAGAGTCTCTATTTATTTCCGCTTTAAATGCTGGATGCTTTTTAAGTGCTTTTAATTCCGAACCAAACAGAAAATTATCGCCCTGCCATCCGTAATAGAGGGGTTTTTCACCAATACGGTCCCGACCCAAGATTAAAGTATTTTCGGTTTTGTCCCATACGGCAAAAGCAAACATGCCCACAACACGTTCTATTGCCCCCTGTATGCCCCATTCATCAAAGCCTGCCAGAAGGGTTTCCGTGTCGGAATGACCTCGCCATGATACGACTCCCAGCTCCTGCCTCAGGGCCATATGGTTATATGCTTCACCGTTAAAGGCAATCACATAGCGACCGCTAGGGGAAATCATGGGTTGGTGACCTGCAGAGGACAAGTCTAATATCGACAGACGACGATGGCCCAAGGCAATACGTTGATCTACATCACACCAGTATCCTTCATCGTCTGGGCCACGGTAAGTGATGGTGTCGGCCATGCGTTTAAGTAAGGATTCGGCACCCTTGTGTTCCTCGGAGGAAACTCCGCCTAAAAAACCAACAAAACCACACATCAGTCAACCACTTTTTCTTTAGAACATTTATAACCAACCGCACACCAGAACGGCTCATTGGCTGAAAGTTTAATTCGTTCAAGGCCAGTTTGTTCCATCATAATCTTGATTTGGTCGCGGGAAAATCGCTGTTCAAGACAGGTGCCAAATCTATCTAAAGCATCCGCACGCATCGTGTAAAAACTTCGATTCCTATAGGCACAAAGAGGGAAATTACTTATATTCAGGCTCATCCGCTCCATGATTCTCAAAATTCTTGGGACCAGGAAATATACAAAAACCGCAATAATTTAACTGCCAAAATACCTCCAATGGTCGACCATGGGGATATTAATGGTTTTGCCCTAAAGCCTGTCCTCTTTGATAAATTTATTAAGCAGGTGAGTGATGATATTTTAGATTATAGCGTAGCCTAGAGCGAAAAGCGTTTACAGAACTTGTAAATACAAATTGATGTGCCCCTGATATCCTAGACATCTTGCCGCTTCATTTTTCGTTTTCGCTCGTAGTCAATCGGTGACAGCATACCATATCTTGCAAAATACATACGGCATGAAACCATTTTTGGGGACTAACTTTGAAGGATTTGGGTACAATGTCGACTTTATAACAGCATAATTTTTATCAACAATGGTTTGCCAGTGTCTGATACGCCCCTAGATTTGTAGACACCTTGTAAGGTAAAAATGAATGACGAAACA
>CAZEBI010000090.1:0-3338 GCA_964510355.1 uncultured Nitrospina sp.
GCATTATGCCGGCAACAAGTTCCAGGCAAAATGGCTCAAACAGTTTCTGACAAATCCCGAGATCATTCGGCCCGCCGGGATCAGCACCGCCCCCGGCTTTTTGCAAGGGCCGCCCGAGAACGAAAGTCTGCCGCCGCACCCTTCGTTTCCCGAAAAAGACGCAAGCGCACTGGCAAGCAACCTGATGGCTTTAAAAATTTCCGCGCCCCTACTACCGATTACAATAGAACCTCTATCAAAAGGACGGCGCGCAAAAATCAAATACCAGTTTGAAAGAACATTTGGCTGCATCTCCTGCCACCAAAGCCTCAACCTGAGAGGGAAAGTCCGTGGAGGCATATCCGGTCCATCCCTGATCAATGCGGGAAACCGACTGCAAGCTGACTGGATCGCCAACTGGCTGAACACACCGGAACTTTACACGCCCAAAAGCCGTATGCCCCGATACAAGATGGATGCTATGACCCGAACTGAGTTCAGCCAATTTCTCATGACCCTGAAAACCAGCGAGCCGTTGACGACTAAAGACCCGCGCGCCGCTGGTGGCAAATAAAACCGAGCATTTGTAAATATGAAAAAAGATTATAAAAATTTACTCGCACTAACAATAGTTTTGCTGGTTGCCTGTGGGCAAAATGATAACAAGCAAGCGGTGGAAAAACCGCCCACACAACAAGAGGTCGAAAAAACCGCCCCGCACACTCAACAGCCCAAACCGATACAGGTCACAGAAAATACCCGGAAAACTTATCAATGGTATTGCGCCCAATGCCATGGCATCGAAGGCAAGGGCAACGGCCTCAACGCCAAGCTTCTCACGGTTCCGCCTCGCAACCATACCAAAGCCGAGTATCTGGAGACCCGGACCGATGAACAACTTTTTGAGGCCATCAAATTTGGCGGACTTTATATGGGCCGGGCCCCCTGCATGCCAGCCTGGGGGCACACTCTGGACGATAGCACGATGCATTCCCTGGTGGCTTACATCCGCGAGTTATGCCAGTGCGAGGCACTTTGATATTGATCGAGAGGTTCTAAATCACCCCAGCCCCTCTTTAAAAAGAGGGGTCCATTAAAGCTCCCCCTTCTACGAAGTACCCGCTTCGGGGCATGAAAGTCGAGGAGGGGGTATCACAGGGGTTGAGGGGATTTGATTTTTACTTATGCACTATCTAAGCTAGTGATTTGCTATAATCGTTTTTCCAGAAATATAAAAAGGTGAGTTCTTACATTATGATCGAAGTGATTCCATTTCATGGCCTGCTGTACAACACTCAGGTCACCGGACCTCTCGTAGAGGTCACAGCACCTCCTTATGATGTGATTCCTCCCGCTCTCCAGGAATCCCTGTATCAGAAGAACCCGCATAATGTCGTGCGTCTGATTTTAGGCAAGGAGTTTTCCACCGACTCAGAAATGGACAACCGTTATATCCGCGCCGCCGCCACATTCCGGCAATGGCAGCAAGAAGGAGTTCTTGTTCGCGACCCGCAACCGGGGTTTTATTTATACAGCCAGGAATATGAGTTTGAGGGAGAAAACTTCTGCCGCACAGGTTTTTTCGCCCGTGTCAAAACCCAGGATTTCAGTGCAGGCAATATTCTTCCGCATGAGTTCACGCTTGCCAAAGCCAAGACCGACCGCACTCACCTGCTCAATGCCTGCCACGCCAATTTCAGCCCTATTTTCGGGCTCTATTCAGACCCCGAAGGCCGTGTCGATGCCCTGCTCAAGGACGATAGCAATCTGGAACCCTTGTCGGTGATTGATGACGGCAGTGTTGTACACCGCATCTGGCGCTTGACCAATGCCAGCATTTGCCAGGAAATCTCCAGGCAAATCCGCGACAAAAAAATATACATCGCCGACGGTCATCATCGTTATGAAACGGCACTGGCTTTTGCTCAAGCTAATCAAGGCAAGGTGGAAGACTGCTCCCATGTCATGATGTTCCTGACCAATATGGAATCAGATTCCATGTCGATCTTCCCCATTCACCGGGTGGTTAAAAGTCCACAACCGTTTGAACTGGAATCATTTCTAAAAAAAGCCGGGGAGTATTTTGATATCTCCCCCGGCCCGTTGAAGGGGACGGGAATTAAATCCCAACTGCAAAAACTGGGAAAGGAGAAAATCACCTTCTGCGCCTATATGGGAAAAGATCATAGCTTCATTTTAAAGGTCAAGGACTGCAAAAATATTCTGCCTCTTTTAGACTCCACCGAGCCCGAAGATATGCAGGTTCTTGATGTCATGCAATTGCACGCCATCCTTTTTCGCCATATCCTGAAAATTGATACCCGGGAAAAATCCGGGCAACAATATGTTTCCTATAAGGTGAACTCCGAAGAAGCCATGGCATTGGTGGATAGCGGTGAACGTGATATAGCATTTTTTATGAACCCCACCCTCATAGATCAGGTGCGCCGGTTGGCGGAAAAAGGCGTGCGCCTGCCACAAAAAGCCACTTTCTTTTACCCCAAACTTTTATCGGGTCTGGTCATCAATAAGTTCAGCGCATGAAAATTATATCCACAGAGTTCTTAGTCGGAGCCGTTTCGGCCAAGCAATACCCGAAAGGAAACCTTCCTGAATTTGCTTTTGTGGGGCGCTCCAATGTAGGGAAATCTTCGCTCATTAAATCCTTGCTCAACCGCAAAAAACTGGTGCGCATCAGTTCGTCTCCCGGCAAAACCCGTGAAATTAATTTTTTCAATATCAATGACACGCTGATGTTTGCCGACCTTCCCGGTTATGGGTTCGCCCGAGTCACCCCGGCTTTGCAGGAAAAATGGAAACGGATGATCGAGGAATACCTGACCCTACGTGAACCGCTCACCGCTATCATTTTCATCGTTGATATTCGGAGAAAACCCACGGAGCTGGATCTGACCTTGAAAGAATGGCTGGAAGAACTGGACCGGGACTATATTCTGGTGATCACCAAGGCCGACAAACTTTCGGCTTCAGAACGCAGTAAACAGGTCAAAAAAATCAAAGCCGCATTCATGGGCGACAACGCGCTGGGCTTTACAGTCTATTCCAGCAAAGACCATGTAGGAAGAAAAGAACTCTGGGCCCAACTACAAAAATCCACTGGGCGTGGGGCCAGCAAGCAATAACTTTTGCTGGCGAGCAAAGAGTTATCTCGGCACAATTAAGCCCTTGCCTGGTCGCCCCTGCGGCAAGCAGTACCAGTTGCGGGTTTTGTTTGCGATCAGGACTACGGACAACATGACCGGGACTTCCACCAACACCCCGACAACTGTTGCCAATGCCGCTCCCGACTCAAACCCAAAAAGACTGATAGCCGTTGCCACCGCCAACTCGAAAAAATT
>CAZEBI010000090.1:3348-11422 GCA_964510355.1 uncultured Nitrospina sp.
CCAATAAGAGCAGAAGGTGCGGCAACACAATGGGCCACTCCCAGTTTTCGGTTCAATAGATAAGCCAGTCCAGAATTAAAATACACCTGGATCAATATTGGAATCGCAAGAAACACGATTATCATGGGTTGCCGAATGATTTGATCGCCCTGAAAACCAAACAATAAAACCAAGGTAACGAGAAGAGCTAAAAGAGAAAAGGGCTGGAGGGTTTTTAATGTTTTTTGCAGAGCCTCTTCACCTGCATTTTTCATCAACCCTGTGCGCCAAATTTGGGCCACAATGAAGGGTATCAAGATATAAAGGGTAACGGATAAGAATAAAGTTTCCCAGGGAACGGTAATAGAAGAAAGCCCCAACAACAAACCCACAATGGGGGCAAAAGCAACGAGCATAATTATGTCATTGAGCGCCACCTGGCTCAAAGTGAAATTGGGGTCGCCCTCAACAAGGTTGCTCCAGACAAATACCATCGCCGTGCAGGGTGCGGCGGCTAGAATGATGAGACCCGCAATATAAGAGTCGATCTGCTCGGCAGGTAAATAGTCAGAAAACAGATGGACCACAAACACCCACCCCAGAATCGCCATGGAAAACGGTTTGATCGCCCAATTGATAAAAACCGTGACAGCCATTCCCTTCCAGTGCGCGCGCACCTCGTGCAAAGACTTAAAATCCACCTTGAGCAACATGGGAATGATCATGACCCAAATGAGAATCGCCACGGGAATATTGACTTTGAAAATCTCGGCGTGACCCATAGCCTGAAACAACTGAGGAAAAAAATGGCCCAATATAATTCCCGCAAGAATGCACAGAAATACCCATAGCGTTAAATAGCGCTCAAAAAAACCCAGCGCCTCGAGTTTTTTAGTTACGGGCTTCACTTTCGCTTTCTCTTAGCTTCGGGAGCGCATTCGGCAGGAATGGTGCAATTACCCGGTTGCCCTTGGCAACAGTTCTCCGTAAGAAAACCCATCAAGGCGGTCATGGCCTCATAGTTGGCAGAATAAAATAATGTCCTGCCTACTCTGCGGCAGACCACCAAGTCGGCCTGTTTGAGCTGGCTAAGATGAAAGGACAGCGTTGACAGGGGAAGGTCCAGCTTTTCCCCAATCCTTCCTGCGGGGACACCATTTTTCCCGGCTTGAATTAATAAACGGAAAATCTGCAAGCGGCTCTCTTGTGCTAAAGCGGACAGGGATGATACGGCAGTCAATATTTCCATACTTCTAGAAATATCAAAATACAGAGGAATTGTAAATAAAAAAAACCCTTTTCCGTAATTCGGAAAAGGGTTTGTTACGCTGAAATAAAGGGAACGGGTTGATTGCGCCGAGACAACTCTTTGCCCGCCAACTAAAGCGATGGCAAGCTGGCCCCACGCCTAGTGGGGTTAGCCCCAGAGTTCGTCCGGGACTTCCAGGCGATCGACTTTTTTGCCTTGGGCAATATGCTGATCGAGAATTTCATCCACATCTTCGGGCTGAACTTTCTGATACCAGACTCCATCCGGGTACACAACAACAACCGGGCCTACTCCGCAAGGACCCAAGCATCCGGTATTGGCAATCATACATTTTCCAAACAGCCCTTTTTGCTCAATCCCCATGGACAGCTTTTCAAAAATGGCGTTGGAGCCAGCTTCACTGCAGGAACCCCTGGGATGCCCTGGGGGTCGGCTGTTGGTACACACTAAAATATGATAACTTGGTTTCGGCATCCGTAAATCTCCGTTCAGGTTTATTGGATCACCCAGCTAAGGAGCATCCAAATAAAGAGTTATTTGAAAATGTGGCAGGCCACGGGAAATAAACCCCGCTGTGGGGTTAAAATCCAGAATGCTACATTAGATGTTTGACAAAGGAAATAGATTTTTTTTAAATGACCGTTTTCAATACAAAACCAGATAAAGAGTCTTTCCCCCCACAGGGGCGGTTTGACGGGGACTATTTGAAATCCTGGCTCGAACCTCTTGTCAAGGAACCCATCTCCCGCTTTGAATTTTTTAAATTGAAGGGAGACGCATCGGACCGAAGCTATTTTCGCGTTCGCTATTTCCTCCATTCCGCAGAAAAATCTTCGATCATCGTCATGCAGTTGAAAGAGCCGAACCTTGAAAAAGAACCCGACTTCAACCGCATGCAAAAATTTCTAAAATATCTGGGTATGCCGGTTCCCGAAGCTTTGCACTACGATGCCGAGCGGGGGTTGCTTTTCCTTGAGGACGGTGGCGACACGCATTTGGAAGATATAAACGCTGACATTATCGTCTGGTATCAAAAAGCCATAGACCTTATTGTGACCATGCAGACCCGTGTCACCAAAAATATGCGGCCTTATTGTCCGGCCTACGCCTTGAAGTTTGACGTTGAAAAATTGATGTGGGAAATGGACTTCACGATAAAACATTATATCCAGGGTTTCTTAAACCGTGGCTTGGACAAAGAGGAGGAGGCAAAAATTCGGGCCGCCTTGCTGGAGCTCTGCGAAACCCTGGCTAAAGAGGAGCGTGTTTTCGTCCACCGGGATTTTCATGCGAGAAACCTGATGGTGCGAGAACAAAA
The DNA here is from genome assembly GCA_964510355.1 of uncultured Nitrospina sp. Taxonomy (GTDB): domain Bacteria; phylum Nitrospinota; class Nitrospinia; order Nitrospinales; family VA-1; genus LS-NOB. Next base: position 5,916 of record CAZEBI010000090.1, read on the forward strand.
CCTGATGCTTATTGATTTTCAGGATGCTCGCATGGGCCCCCGGCAATACGACCTGGTCTCCCTTTTGAAAGATTCCTATGTGGTGCTGGAACAAGAACAGCGCCAGCAGTTGCTGGACTACTATCTACAACGTATGGAACAGGAAGAAGGCCGACAACTCCTCCGCTCTCCTTTTCTGAAAATTTTCGATTGCATGTCGATCCAGAGGAACCTGAAAGCCATCGGCACCTTCGCTTTTCAATACATGGAATGCAAGAATGAACGTTATATGGAATACATTGACCCCACGTTGCAATACATCCGGGACACGCTCCATTCCCGACCCGATTTGCAACCCCTCGGGCAGGCTTTAAAACAAGCGATTCCCGCGCTCAACATCAGGGATTAAGCGACCATGATGATTCTAAAAAAATACGTATTGTTCCTGTTCCTGAAAATCTACCTGCTCACCGCAACGGGTTTGGTCGGGATTTTTTTGATTGTTGATTTTTTCGAGCGCGTGGATGAGTTCATGGCAAAAAATGCTCCGCTCATTGACCTGGTTTCTTATTATGTTTATAAAGTTCCTTTTGTTGCCAATTATATGGCACCTCAGGCCGTGCTTTTGGCTACCGTCATCACCCTCGCCTCACTTGCCAGAAACAACGAGCTCACCGCTATGAAAGCTTGCGGCATCAGCATCACAGGCATCACGTTTCCGATCATTGCCGCATCGACTTTCATTGCCCTTATGGTATTGGTCAATAGTGAATTTATTGCCCCGATCACCAACCAGAAAATGAATTATATTTTTTTCAGCAAGGTTCGCAACAAGCTGACCTACGGGGAAATCCCAAAAAAGAATCTCTGGCTCAAGGCAAAAGACCATTCTATTTGGAGCATCGACTCTTTTGACCCGGAAAAATCCACCCTGCAGGGTGTCATCATTTTAGTTCCGAATGATGACTTCGGAATCAGAAAGAGAATCGATTCCAGAACTGCAATATGGTCGGTCGATAAATGGTTTTTCGTTGATGGTTATGTCCGTCAGTTTAATCGGGAAGGGCTGGTGTCTACAGAATATTTCGAGAGCCGTTCGTTTCCGGTTTCTGAAACCCCGAAGGATTTTGCCAAGGTGAGAAAGCGACCGGAAGAAATGAGCTTACGGGAAATGTATGCGACGATTCAGGTTCATGCACGCGAAGGCAAAGACACCTCCCAAAAGTGGATCGAACTGCACCGCAACCTGTCTTATCCTTTCATCAGCATTGTTTTGGCCTTGCTGGCTATTCCCTTGTCATTGAGATCCAGCAGGCATGGGGGCATCCTGTTTTGCGTGGGAGTGAATCTGGCAATGGGTTTTGTTTTTTCTTTTCTGTACGCCATCAGTATATCCCTGGGCCGTGGGGGAACCTTTGATCCGATTCTGGCCGCATGGGGCCCTAACCTGCTTTTCACCGCTCTGGGATTTTATTTATTGCTCACCCTGGACAGTGAAAAGGCTTTTCCTATTTGAGGCCGAATGAAAAAACTCGCTTCCATTGATATTGGCTCCAACACGGTTCGACTTCTGATTCTGGAGTTTGACGGAGTTGCCGATTTTAAGATTCTGACCTCCAGAAGAGTGATCACCCGTCTCGGTGAAGGAATGGACCTCCATGGTGAACTGGCAAAAACACGAATGTCTGCGACCTTTACCGCCTTGTCCCAGTTTAGCCAGGACTGCCAGGATCACGGCAACCCGCCCTTGCACGCTGTCGCCACCAGTGCCGTGCGCGAAGCTTCCAACGGCAAAGAGTTTGTCCGACTTGCCCGTGAAAAAACCGGCATTGCCATTGAAATCATCCCCTGGGAAGAAGAAGCCCGCCTCACGTTGACAGGAGTTTTCTGGAAAATACCGCATGCAGGCCGCAAGAGTCTCACTCTGGATATCGGTGGTGGTAGCACCGAGTTCATCCTCTCTGAAGGAAAAAATATCGCCGGCTTTTGCAGTAGCTCTTTGGGCGTGGTGCGACTGACAGAAAAATTTATTCATCGGCACCCGGTAGACAACGCCGAGTTTGAAAAATTGACCCTGCATTTGAGAAACGAATTGCAAACTATCAAAGAAAAGCTCTCCGCCTTTATGCCGCAGGTATTGATCGGTACAGCGGGAACCGTCACCACACTGGCCGCGTTAAAAGAAAATATTTATCCTTATGATCCCGAAAAAATTCACGGGGCCTTATTATCCATGCAAGATACCCAAACCCTGATCCAGAACCTGAAGGGGAAGTCTCTCAACGAGAGGCTGGCGTTAAAACCTCTTGAGCGGGGCCGGGAAGATTTGATCATAGCCGGAACCGCACTCGTTTTGGAAACCATGCGAACATTTCAATGCGACCCCCTGCTAGTCAGCGAATACGGCCTTCGGGAGGGGATCATTCTGAAAGCTCTGACGAAAGCTCCCCCACCTTAGAAACAGGTGCCCAAGAAACAGGTGCCCAATTCCCCACAAAACCCTGACTAAAAAGAGCTTGCGGATCGTTTGAATTTGACTTCAAAGGTCATTTCCGCTAAAGTTTTTTCATCATGGCTACTAAAAAGAATTCAGCAAAAAAACGGGTTTCCATCAAGAGATCGCCGAAAGCCTCAGGACAACCCATGAAAGGTCGGGACATCATTGTCAAAGCCTTGGAGAATGAAGGGGTTAAGGTTATTTTTGGCTATCCGGGTGGAACTTCCATGGAAATCCATCAAGGCTTGACCTTGACCCGGAAAATCCGCATGGTTCTGCCTCGCCACGAGCAGGGGGGTTCCTTCGCGGCAGGCGGCTATGCTCGCGCTACCGGAGACGTTGGCGTTTGCCTGGCGACATCGGGCCCTGGAGCCACCAATCTGATCACCGGAATCATCGATGCCAAGATGGACTCCATTCCCCTTGTCGCCATCACGGGTCAAGTCCCCAGCGCATTATTAGGCAGTGACGCGTTTCAGGAAACAGACATTCTCGGCGCCACCTTCCCGTTGGTCAAGCACAGCTATATGGTCCAGAATGTCGCGGAAATTCCGCAGATCATTCATAATGCCTTCCATATTGCCCGGACCGGCAGGCCCGGACCGGTTCTGATAGATATCCCTAAAGATATCCAACAGCAGGAAGGGATCGCTGATTTTAACGTCGCCTTTGACTGTCCCAGCTATCGACCCAATTTAAAACCCTCGGTACTGCAATGCAAAAAAGCGGCCAATGCTATTCAGGCCGCAAAACGCCCACTGATTTATGCGGGGGGCGGCATCGTGAGCAGTGGAGCGGCGCAAGAACTGCGCGCCTTTGTAAAAAAAACCGGCATCCCCGTCACCACTACGGTAATGGGTTTGGGGGCATTCCCTTCCAATGATCCGCTTTCTTTACGCATGCTGGGAATGCATGGGGCGGTTTATGCCAATATCGCTATCAACCATGCTGATCTGGTTATCGCCATGGGAGTGCGTTTTGACGACCGGGTGACCGGCAAACTGGCAGAGTTCTGCAAAAACGCGCAGGTCATCCATATAGATATCGACCCAACAGAAATCAATAAAAATATTCTGGTAGATATTCCCATTCAGGGCGATGTCAAACAAGCGTTGAAAACTATCCACAGTTATGTGGAGCCTAAGAAAAATATTAAACCGTGGATAAAACAGCTCGATGACTGGAAAAAGGAATTCCCCCTGGAATTCGAACTTAAAAAGGGAGAAATCGTTCCGCAATCTGTAGTCAGCGAAATCAACAAACTCGCAGGTGATGACGCTATTTTTTCGGTGGGTGTCGGCCAGCACCAGATGTGGGCGGCGCAGTTTCTCGATTTCAACAAACCCAATAACTGGTTGTGTTCATCCGGTCTCGGAGCGATGGGGTATGGACTGCCCGCCGCCATGGGAGCCCAGGTCGCGTTCCCCAACCGACAGGTTATCAATATAGAGGGGGATGGTAGTTTTCTGATGAATATCCAGGAACTGCAAACGCTGAAAATAGAAAATATTCCGGTTAAAAATATTATTCTGAACAATGCCCACTTAGGAATGGTCGCGCAATGGGAAGACCGTTTTTATAAATCCCTGCGTGGTCATACTTTCATCGGCGATGCCAACTTTGCTGAAGTCGCGCATGCTTTTGGCATCAAGTCCGAAAGCATTTCCGACCCGAAAGATATTGTTCCGGCCTTAAAGCGTATGCTCAAACACAAAGAACCTTATGTCCTGGATGTGAAGTATCCTTACAACGACAAAAGCCACGGCCATGTCATGCCGATGATTCCCACGAATCACACTTATCTGGATACCTGTCTGGATGCAGACACCTCGCTACGGGATTATTGGAAAAAGAAAGGCCTGCTGGAAGACCACTAGGCGTGGGGCCAGCGGGCAATAGCTTTTTATTGCTGACAACGATATTCTCGGCTTGATAAATTTTTGCAACCTGCCTCCCCTGCTAAAGGACCACTCGGCGTGGGGCCAGTGTGCCGTCGCTTTCATCGGCTAGCAAAGAGTTATCTCGGCGCAATCAAGCCCTTGCCCAGTTGCCTGCTTCGTTAGGAAACCACTAGCCCGGATATTGCGCAAGAGTTTCTAAATCACCCCAGCCCCTCTTTGTAAAAGAGGGGTCCATTGAGGCTCCCCCTTCCACGAAGGGGGTCGGGGGGATTTGCCTTTGTGCCTCGGAAGAATCATGGCATGAGTCAAACAAAAATACCCGTTGCCCATATTTCTATCCCCTATGCTTTCCCGTAATTTTAATGATGGCACATTGAATCCTTACCTTTTGCTGGGGCCTGCCCTGTTGGCAGCGTTTCTTTTTTCCTGGTCCATTTTCCACTCCGACCTGTCCAAGAGAGAAGCACGCGAAGGAGTGCCCGTTGTCAATATGATGCGCGGCGGCAACATCTGGCTCCCTCAAATCACCCCGGAACAACTGCGTACCAAACCGCCCCTGTTTTACTGGTCTGGACTTTTAGTATCAAAACTTCTGGGTGGGGTGGACGAAATCTCTCTGAGAATCCCTTCGGTTTTGGCCGGTGTGGGAACCGTGTTGCTCACCACCTTGCTCGGCATGCGCCAGTTTTCTCCGGTCATCGGTTGCCTTGCAGGGTTGATCATCACGACCTGCTGGAGATTCGCTTATTTAGGAAGCCATGCCCGCATCGATATGCTTTTTACTTTTTTCATCACTCTCGCTTTTGTTGCATTATGGGAGGTGACACAGGAAAAAAAGCAAACCGAGTGGTTTAAGTGGCTGGCGGGCATAGCAGTGGGCCTCGCCGTGTTGACCAAAGGGCCTTTAGGGTGGCTGTTCCCCCTTCTTACAATATTTATTTTCAGCCGGTTTTCTAAAACCGGTCCTGTTCCGTGGGCATACATCTTCTGGCTACCGATAGGGATGGCGGGGCTCTGGCTGGCATTTGGGATGATTGATGGTGGCAAGGATTTTTCCACCATGATCTATCAGGAAACCCTGGCCCGAATATCGGGAAGCACCGCCATACAAATTCATCGCAAACCGTTTT
>CAZEBI010000091.1:0-11365 GCA_964510355.1 uncultured Nitrospina sp.
CCGGTATACGTCATCCGGGATTTACCCGGGGGAAACATTACCGTATCGGAAAGAGTTATGATCGCGCCACGTTCATCGGAAGAAACCTCCACCTTCCCGGCCAGTTTATTTTTGAAAACAAATTCCTCGACTTCCGAGGCGATCTCTTCCACCTCTTTTGCCACCATGGCACCGACTTCATCGACAGCATGAATCGTGGTTTCATCCAGGACTTTTTCGCTGATGACATCCAGCCCCTCCCGGATACCCGCCTCAGGAATGTCTTCTTGCCCCAAAGCATCGCGCAAGGAAGCTTTCATCTGCTTCCATTTATCTTCCTCAATAGAACCCATGGCAAAAAGCAGGATGAAAAACACCATGAGAAGTGTGACCAGGTCCGCAAAGGTCGTCATCCAGGCCGGGGCACCCTCGGGACACTCGTGTTCGTCCTCTTCCTCTTCTTCCGGGGCCTTTTTCTTTTCTTTTTTATCTTCTTTTTTCTCAGCCATCGCTAATTATTTCTTTCCTTTAGCAGGTTTCTTGCCCTTATCGTCCCCCTTCTTCTCTTTTTTGCCATGATAAGTGTCGAGGTAGTTTTCCAGAACATCCTGCATAAATCTGGGGTTAACACCTTTTCGGATAAAACCCAGCCCTTCCAATATCAACTGCATCTCCAGAGCTTCGCTAGCACTACGCCGTTTCAGTTTTACAGTCATGGGAATAAAAATAAGGTTGGCCAAGCATGCGCCATAGAATGTGGTAATAAGCGCGATAGCCATTTTAGGACCAACGGAACTGACATCGGAGAGATCTGAAAGCATCTGGATCAACCCGATCAGGGTTCCAATCATGCCAAACGCAGGAGCAAAGGCCCCCATCTGGTTGAAGATCTCCCAACCATCTTTATGTGCGTTCTGCAATTGTTTGACTTCCCTTTTGAGCAGGGAGTTGACCGTGGCCTCATCCTTGCCATCAACGGTCATCTCCAACCCTTTTTTCAAAAAATCATTATCAATATCCTTGAGCTTAGACTCAATCGCCAACACGCCACCTTTGCGGGCAACATTACAAATATTGACCATGGTTTCAATCAACTGGTACTGGTCCGTGTTCTTGACCATGAAAACTCTCAGGAACAACCCCATCACCTTCACCACTTCATTAATGGGAAAAGCGATAAGGGTAGCGGCAAGAGTACCCCCGAGAACGATCATCGCGGAAGGAATATTAATAAACAGGTCCAGGCCGCTGTTCATTAAAATCGAGGCCAAAACCAGCCCCACACCCGCAACCACACCAACTAAAGTAGCTAAATCCATATTTTATGACGGTTGCTTAACTTTGATGATCCCTGAAATCGGGTCCACATTATGAAATTTTAAAATTTTATCCAGCGTTTCCTGATTCAGAACCGTTCCTTTTCTTAAAAGGTTGATTCCCGATTCAGAAAAAATATCGGAAGCCAGCTCCATGCCCTCGGCTAAAGCAAAAACGGAACAATCCATAGTCGGCACTTCCTTGACATCCCCCATGCCCTCGACATATTCCTTGAGAACCTCCATGATGGGCTCATCAAATATGACTCCGGTTTTTTCACTCATCTGGGCAAAAATTTCTGCCCTGGGTTTATCAGGAGATGCCATTCTGACATGGTCAAAATAACTGGCGGCACAAACGATTCTCGAACCAATGGGAATACGGTCGCCGTAAATGCCATCGGGAGAGCCCGAGCCGTCTACATTCTCATGGAGATGGCGAATGATTTCCGCGATCAGTTCAAAACCTGGAAATTCTTTCAATAGCATTTCCCCGACCAGGGGATGACTGGTGGCTGACTTGGATTTGGACTCATCGCCTTCGCTGAGAGCTTCCTGCCTTTTCTGCTGGGTCGGAAGAGCAACGATTCCCAGTTCATGCAAACGGGCGGCAGATTTGACATTCCTGATCTGGTAATCGGTCAAACCCAGTTTTTCCGCGATATAAACTGAAGCCGTTGCAACCCGTTCCGAGTGGCCCCTATGTTCCGTCTGATGCAGTTCAATAATGGTAACTAAAAGACCTTCCGTAGAATCGAACCGGTTTGCAAGTTCCTCCACCATCGAGGATATTTGCTGGTTCTTATTCTCCAGTTGCTGATTGAGGTCGGTCATTTCTTTAAGGCTGGAACCCAGGCGCCTCTTATCGTTCCTGAGTTCTTCATTCAGCGAGGCCAGCTTTTGGTGGAATTGCTTCAATTGCCCCAAAGACGCTTCCAATTGTTTGTTCTTTTCAAAAACCGCGTCATTAAGATGAGCCACGCGCATGACAAAATTCACCACAAACAGCAGTTCACCTTTTTTGAGAGGCTTGGACAAATAAGCATCCGCCCCGGTATCACTGGCCTTGATCGCGTTGTCCTGCTCGGCATCGTAGGCGGACATGAGTATCACTGCGGAACGCAGTTTTAATTCCCGCACCCGTTGACAGACCTCAAACCCATCCATCCCCGGCATATGGATATCGCATAAAATAATATCAGGCTTGATTTCACGCATTATCTGAAGCCCTTCTTCACCCGTCGAGGCTTGAAAAACTTCAAGAGCTGAACCAAAAGACTTGGTCAGAATCTGCTTGACGATCAACAATAGCGTTCGATCGTCATCAATACATAAAAACCGTTTCGCGTTCGGGGTCATAGCCAGCTCCAACGCTCCTATGCTTGTTAGGAAAAAAAAATGAATGGTGCATTCTACTAAAATAATCTTCATGCTATGAAGATTATGGCAAAAAACTTTCAGGATTTTTTTCGGGTTCTATTCGTACAAAACCACGCAAACCGAATGAACCCTATCAACCCATTGAATTTTATACACTTATTCCAGGCGCAGACAGACCGGGCTACCTGCCCCAAATAGAGCTGAGCTTCCCGTTGCGTCAAACAGGATAATGAAATTTAACGGGTTATTGTAAAGAAAAACCCGATCAAATTCAACCCGTTATGCCGTCACCCTTCATTTCTACCTTATCGTCCAAATAAAAAATTCTTTACCATTTTTATTCTATAGTTTGGAGAAAATTATGGCTTTATAGGTCATCATCCATGTCGTCTCTTTCAATTTCAGTAAATTGAGGAGCTTCGACACAGCGCAGTCCCACAGCCAAATGTCGCTCGGAAGGGTCAAAGGAATTCCTGAAGGCGCATTTGGCATGCACCAGATAATTCATCCACGATCCGCCTCGCACAATCCTTTGAGTGGCATGCTTGGAAGCATTTTTTTGCATGCACCATTCCCAGACGTTGCCCGCCATATCGAAGCATCCATAAGGAGACATGCCCTGCTCAAGTTCCATGACCGGATTCGTCTTGCAAGCCATAAAATCGCAGGTGTTGGCAAAGCCTTTTTCATAGCCCATCGCCTCTCCCCAGGGATAAATCCGACCATCCGTTCCCCGGGCCGCCTTTTCCCATTCCTGTTCAGTGGGTAGGCGCAATCCCATCCAGAGGGCAAAAATAACCGCCTCATGATAATTGATACCAATAACAGGTTGATCGCCATCAAAAGAATATTTAGGAAACCGGTTTTGGTGTTGCGGGTCAAACTGCTGGTACAGAGCATTGCTGACCGGAAACTTCATGATCGAAAATTCTTTCAGGATAATCTTGTCTTCCTCATCCACTTCGTCCTGATAAATGAATTTCCCTTCAGGAATTGTGACCCGCTCCCCAAATTTTTTAATGATTGCCCTCCCCTTCGGTTCAGGGTCAGCAACTTCATTTAAAAATGCCTCAAGCTCCGGCAATTTTTTAAGCGGTTCCAGATCAAATATGTCGAGCAACTGGTGAAAATTCAGCCCTTGTTTTGCCAGAATCAATTCGAACACACTGAACAAAATCCGACCATCCCGGTGTTCACGCATTAATAAACGGTTCAACAAGTTTTCCAGGTACTGGATTTCGTTGCTAGCAATCACTTCTTCAGCACGTACCTGCCGACACAGAGAAAACTGGGGAAAGGTTTCTGTACACTGGTATTTCAACAACTGCCTTACCAGCAGACTTTGCGCCTTCGGCAGCTCACCCACCTCGGCCAGCGAGTTTCCCGCCAACATCACCGCCCCTTCCTCAATTAAAATGTCGAACAACTCTTTTCCGCAAACGCCACCGGCCAAAATCTTGATGACCTCGTGCCACTTTTCATTGCCACAGTTTTCCCGGACAATTTCCTGCCACGAATCGCGCATATGCCAACTTGCCAGGAACTCTTGAAATGATGGATGGCGATATTCCCAACTCCGGCAGGTCTGTTGCAAAATACCCTCCCACCAGGAAGCAACACTTCCTTCATGCAAAAGGGCCGCCTTGCCCTCCAGAATAGACTTATCGTAACCCGGCTCCACATCCAGAAAACGTTGCGGCCGACCTTCTGCCAGCAACTGGTAAGAAATTTTGCCAAGCTGGTCGAGGCAATTCTCTACCCAGTCTTCATCCGCAGAAGGGTTGGCCAGTTTGAGCTTAAAACGGAACCAGGCAGAATAAATTTCCATCCTGTTGTGCAATCCTTCCAGAAGTTCATTTTCAGAAAGGTCACGAATCATTCGCAATAAAATGGGCACGTCCAAAAGTTCCGGGGTGTAAAGAGCCAGGTCTTTGACCTTTTTATTTCTTGCGGCCTCTCCCAGATAAGCAGAGCTGTCTTTTGCCTCAATTTTCTGGAAAGCCATTTTAAACGCGGCGCCTTCTCCACGTTTAATAACCGCATCGGTGGACAAGGAGCCAAAATTGAACCCACGACTGGCGAGCAGGACAAAGTTACTGCGAAAGGCATTATCATCCAGAAACGATTCCATAAAAAACTGAAACCGGTCCTGAGGATGAAGCTGGTCAAACCCGTCCAGCAGGAACTGGCATTTGCCATAATTGAAAATGGCGTTGACCGTATTTTCGAGCAGTCCTTCATCCAAAACCAAACCCGGGTTGTCTTCCTTTTCAAGCAGAACCACATCGATGATTTCACGGTTCACCGCTTCACGAAACAAATCAAACCTGCTCCCTTCCGGCAAATTACCAAAATGAAAATATACCGGTAACGAATAGATCTCATGCGCGGGTTGCTGCAAGAGCATTTCCTGATAGCGCTTCAGAAAAGTGGTTTTGCCCATGCCAGATTCAGCATCCAGCATTATCTTCAATCGGTTGACATCCAATAAAGCCTCACTAATGATTCTCGGGGCGGGGAACACCTGTTCGAGCAGGCTTTGCCGGTGCATCACCGGGTTGACATCCAGCAAGACCAAAGGAATAAGGGCTTTTTTTCCCTTTGCCTGAGTCTCACCGAGCCAATCAGAAACCCGTTTTAACTGGTGCTTTCTGTAGGTCGCGACAACCCATTCAATAGATTCTTCCGGTCGCTCTGGAACCAGAGGAGTCTTATCCCCGTCAAAACCCGGGACCAGTTCTTGCGCATCACTCATGGGCAACAACGATTTATATATTCAGCCATTTCTAAAAACCCGTTTTAATTTTCTGTTTTAGTTTAAGGAGTATGATAAATACTGTCAGGATCGTAAGATACGATACTATCATAATGCCAGACCCCACCTATGATTCCGTTAAAAGACGAAAATCCTACAAAAAACTTTCCGATCCTCACCCTCATTTTTCTAGCGCTGAATATCAGCGTATTTGTTTATGGGCTCAACCTGCCTGTCCATCCTAGCGTACTTTATGCGGACTACGCCCTCATTCCCTACCAACTCATCCACAATCCGGTTACAGCGTACCCGACCATTTATTCAGCCATGTTTCTACACGCAGGAATCTGGCATCTGGGAGGGAATATGCTTTACCTCTGGATTTTTGGCAATAATATTGAGGACGTTCTCGGTAAATTTCGCTTCATCCTGTTTTATTTTGTTTGCGGGACCATCGCCGCCCTGGGCCATATCGCCACCAATGTGGACTCACAAATCCCCATGGTCGGGGCCAGTGGCGCAATATCAGGAATACTCGGAGCCTACCTGATACTGTTTCCCTTCGCCCGAATCAAAACCTTTATCTTCCTGGGATTTTTCTGGACCATCACACGAGTTCCAGCCATCGTTTTACTGCTCATCTGGATCGGCCTGCAAATCTGGAACAGCGTATCAGCCGGAGCAGGAGGAACAGCCTGGTTCGCCCACATCGGTGGGTTCATTGCAGGTATCCTGCTCATCCTGCCATTCAAACATATTCGTTAGCGTTCAGTAGCTCTAGCGACCAAACATGGAAATCAGAAATACCCCCACCAATGCCACGAAAAAAATCCATATCACCAGGAACACTTTCGGGCTCATGCTTGGGTAATTAGGCACAAGCGATTTCTGGCAATGCGGACAAACCGGGGCGGGTGGAGAAAAATCTTTTCCACAATGCACACAAGTTGACATTTTTAAACCTGAATTCTTAATCGTAATAGATTCAAAGCGGCCTGCGCCGACCGCTCTTTGTTTTGGGCCCGGTCATGCGTGAAGATAAATTTCCGGCAATACGTACCAGAACGATCATGCACCGCGATATAGGTCAAGCCGACAGGTTTCCGGGGGTCACTGCCCCCGCCAGGTCCTGCAATCCCTGTCACAGAAACTCCCATGTCGGCTCCGGTCACACGGCAGACACCCTGGGCCATCGCCTCGGCCACCGGCTCACTCACCGCGCCAAACTCTTCAATCAACTGCGGCGCCACCCCCAGACGATCTATTTTGGCGGCGTTGCTGTAAACCACAAACCCTTCTTTATAATAATCGGAACTGCCTGCAACCTGTGTCAGGCGATGCCCGATCAAACCCCCGGTGCAAGACTCAGCCGTAGCCAGAGTCAATGATTTTTCCCGCAACAAATCGCCGACCTTTTCTTCAAGCGTCTCATCATCCTTCCCGTATATATAATGTGACAAGCGCTCCATCAGGAAACTTTCCGCCTCATCCAAACACTGCTCCCCTTCCTGTTTAGACTCCTCCAACACCGAAATGCGAATGCGGACACCCAGATGCGAGGGCAAAGAAGCTATCGTCGCTTTTTCCAGTAATGCCTCCAACGGCCCCACTTTTTCCCACAAGCCCGCTTCGCTGAGCCCCGTAGTTTTTATCAAACGGTGCAGAAAAACTTTATTCCCGTGCCGGGCCATTTCCGGCGCAACATATTTTTCAAACAAATATTGCATCTCAAGAGGAACACCCGGCAGAGAAAATAAAACACTTTTCCCCTGCACCATTTTAAACCCGGGAGCAGTGCCTTTTTCGTTATAAAGGACTTGGGCCTTCTCAGGCACCTCACACTGGCTCTTCACGTTTTCAGGAACCTTCCGCTCCCGAGTCAGAAACATGGCTTTAAGCATACTTGCCACTTTGGCATCCTGTTTCAAGCCACACTCAAACACTTTGAGTAAAACGGCTTTGGTGATGTCGTCATGCGTGGCTCCCAAGCCCCCGGTCAGGATAACCCAGTCCGCGCGTTGCAAAGCAAGCTTCACACAATCGGCAATGGTAACAGCCGAGTCCCCCACGGTGGTTATGCGGGAAACCTCTATTCCCAATGCATGAATCTGCTCTCCCAAATATTGCGAGTTCCGATCCAGGATCAAGCCGCTGATCACTTCATCCCCAATCACCACCAGTTCAGCACAAGGCATTTTCGAGGAGGAAGAGTCGCCAAAGATCATGAGACACCTGTGTTAAAGATAAAAAAGATACTTGAGCATTTTACCTTTCATACTGCGCAAGTACGAGGAAAATGGTGCACAGTAATTATGGCATTTAAGCATTGACCCTGTACTATGATACTTAAGGCTTTCAAACCAGATGAGACAGAAAAGGGCAAACAGGTGAAAATAGAATTTTTATACTTTGAAGGGTGCCCTCATTTTCCTCCCGCTCTTGCCCTCTTGAAAGACCTGCTTAGGCAAAAGGATGCGGAATATTCTATAGAAATGACTCGTGTGGATTCTGAACAATATGCCCGGAAAATTCGATTTTCAGGGTCGCCTTCCATTCGCATAAATGGCAAGGATATTGATGAGACCGGGGCAACTGATTATGGAATCAAATGCCGTATTTATAGAGGGAACGATGGGCCTACAGGAATACCCCCTGAGGCTTTATTGAGAAAATCCGTAGTTTTGGCAAAAGAAGAGAAAGACCTGTTGCAACCCAATCAAAAAGTTCGTTAGTCCGTTTTCGTCTTTTGCCAATGGCAGACGAATTAAAATCATTTTTCGTTTTTTAAATCCTATGATTTTCAAATTCAAACAGGAATACTCCTCGCTGACGGCTGATGAAATCACCCAGAAAACCTATAAATGTGATTTATGGCGGGGAGGGTTTGAAGGAGTGCTCTCTTCCGGTGCGCAAACCTTCTGCCTGTTCATCGCCATCCGCTATTTCGATACAGGGGAAACCACCAAATCCCTGATCGCCGCCGCGCCCTTTATGGGGATGTTCCTTTCCATGCTTTTATTACACTATGCGTCCACCACCCGTTGGAAAAAGTCGACATGGGGAGCCCTTGCCTCGATGGTCACAGGAGTCTGCCTTTTAGTTGCCGCCTGGACATCGTCCTTGCAGTGGTTCGCGGTTTTTGTCATCATCGCGTACATTTTCCGTAGCGCCCTACTCCCTTTCATCACAGATATCTATGGCGACAATTATCCTTCAGACTGCCGTGCGGCATTTTTCTCAAAATCTTTGATCCTGGCAGTGGGGATGGCCGCCCTGTCCGGGTTCATCGGGGCTTTTATCCTTGAAAAAGACATCCAGTATTACCCACTGATATTTACCTTTCTGGGTTTTTGCGCCTTTTTTAAAGCCGTGGCCATTTATCATATGCCGTCAAAAATGGTGGATAAGAGCCCACATTCAAATCCTTTCGGGAACATGAAATACGCATGGCAAGACCGTTCCTTCGGCTATGTTTTGCTGACTTGGTTCATCATGGGGTTTGCCAACTTATGGACTCTCCCTTTGCGGGTGGATTATGTCACCTCACCTCAATGGGGCATTGAAGGGTCGGCTATTTTTGTGGCCCTGATTATTACGGTCATTCCTGAAACAATGCGTATGCTTCTCATTCCATTCTGGGCAAGGCTGTTTGACAAAATGAACTTTGTAATTCTCAGGATGATCCTGAACCTGTGCTTTGCCGGCGGTGTCCTGCTGTTTTTCATCAGCACCAATCCCTGGATCATCGGAGCAGGCTCCGCCTTAATAGGAGCCGCCTTTGCAGGGGGTAGCATTGCCTGGAATTTGTGGGTCACCAAATACGCCCCTCCCGGGAAAACCGCCGCCTATATGTCGGTGCATGTCAGCTTGACCGGCATCCGCGGTACCTTGGGCCCCATGATAGGCTACTGGGCCGTGGGCCTGATCGGTATCCAGAACATCGGCATACTTTCCTGCGCGATGATGCTTCTGGCAACCGTGATGCTCATCCCGGAAATCAGCCACGGAAGGTGGAAAACAGCCTGACGGCAACCCTTTGCCCCCTTATTTTACTTTGCTATAATGTATAGGTAAGGTTTTGACCTGATTTTGCCGTTTTAGTAGAAATAACCCTGAACACAACCCGTTAAAACCACAAATTCTCATGGCCCGGAAAAATTTCAGCCTGAAAGATATCCAACTGCTTGCGGATCACTATTCCAAAGTGGCGGCCCCCGAGACCCTGGCCTTATTTCAAACGATCCTGACTTTTTATCTTCCGGGACAAAATCCCGAAAACAGGGCTCCCATAGGTCCGCTTGAAATATTGCAGGCCCTGGAAAAAACATCGACCGTACTCCCCGAAAATCAGGACCAACGCCTGACGGGGCTGAACACCCTGCGGGAAAAACTCAACCGTGAACTGTTCGACATCATTTCCCGCCAGGGAAATGCCGCAGAACTGATCGTGGGCCCCGACTACACGTTTGTCCAAGTCGTGGAAAAACCGCAATCCATACCCGCGACAGAAGCCGCTCCACCGACAAGAAAGTTCAAGGAGTCTGAAATCACTTTCAATCTCCCGGACGAGCTGAAACTGGAATTTGAGCAACAACTCGAACGCTTGAAGGAAAAGGAAGAACAGACCAATATCCAAATGCGCCAGATTCTTACCAAAGAAAAAGAGCTGGAAGAAAACAAGGTCCGTCTCGAACAGGAAAGTGCCGAATTTCGCAGGCGCTTGCAAAAACTGCGGGAAGAAGAACAAAAACATAATGAACAATCTCAAGAGCAAACCGAAAAAGAAACGACCCGGTTTCGCCAGGAACTGAAGGAAACCCGAGAGGAACTGGAGACGCTGAGAAACGAAAGAACGGGTCTTTTGACGGAACACGAAACATCGCGCTCCCGGCTGGACACAGACTTTGCACGCAGGGACCAGATATTCAGGGCAAAATTCGACGAGATGACGGAGTTGATGGAAAAAATGTTTGCCGAAGAACAGACCCTGCAAAACCGCAAGAAGCAGGACTATAAATCCGCCAAAACAAAACAATTACAAATCAAAAAAGATTCCCAGCAACAGGCCAAAAAAAACCAGCAGTTACTGAAACTCTCAAAATCACTGGAAACCGAAAAAAGCGCCTTCAAACGCAGACTGAAAAAGGAGTTTGAAAAGCGGAAAGAAGAACTGGAGCTGGAATACCAGAGAAGATCGGAATATCATATCCGCCGCCTGGAAGAGTTTGACGAAGATGAAGAACGCCTGGGTCGTGAAAACGAAAGATTGAGAATCCGCGAGCAGGGGCTGGCTCTTGAAGCGCAAAGGAAGGCCGACGAACAAACGAAAAAGCGTTTCGCAGAACTGGAAAAACAGGAAAAAGAATTTGCGCGCAGACAGAGAATCCTCAGCAAACAGGAGAAAGAGAACGATGTTGAAAAAGCCAGTCTCCTGAAAGAAATGAGCGGCATTGAGGCGGGAAAGTTCGCCGTGGATCAAATCAAAATCGCCGCGAAAACACAAGTCAGTCTTTTAAAAAGAAAGAAAAAACTGCTCAAAGAGATGGAAGAGGACCGCCCCAAAGTAGCGCAGGAAATCCAGGAAAAAACCCGGCAACTGGAAGAAAATTTCGAAAAAGAAACCCAAAAAGTCACAACACAAATCGAGGCCCTCCAGGAAGAACAAAAACGCTTGCGCCAAAAAGAATCCGTTTTACTGGAAAGGGAAACCGAAGAACTTCAGCGGATGAACAATGAGTTCGAGGACTTTAAAAACTCCCTGGAAGTAGAACAAATAGAAAAAGATATGGCCCTCGATGAAAAGGAGGAAAAACTTCGACAGGAAGAACAGAAAATACTGACCCTCCAGCAACAACAAATGGCAGAAGAGAAACAAAACCGTGAAAAGATGTCGGAAGCGGAAACAGAAGTGATGCAGGAACTACAGGAAATCCAA